>NZ_JAVRBR020000038.1:0-93508 GCF_034531165.2 Dendronalium sp. ChiSLP03b
GGGGCATATCCATTGCGACTCAGAGATTCTAGTTTTTGCCTCTGTTCGGTATTCAGTAACACTTTATCTCTACGACCTTTCCCCATTAGCTTACCCCATTTTGTACCAACTTTATTGCACTATTTTAGCCTTGCCATGCCACTACGATTCTAAAATCTCGCTACATATCAATCTCCGCGTTCCTGCGTCATCAGCAGCGATCTTTTCATCATCTGAATCATTGAATGGGAAAATAAGAGGAAGCAATGCTCACCTCGAACTTGCTGGACTATTTGCCCAAAACAGATAAACAGCGAATTTCCCACTCTCATATTTATGACTTCTACCGTTTCTTCTAAAACTCGGAAGTTACCAACCCAAGCGATAGGGGCGAAGATTTTTCACTCTTGTAATATCATCAGCCTATTTTTGATGCTTACCAGTGGGCTACAAATTTATAATGCCAACCCAGTTTTTGGTGGACGTGCAGGTTTACACATTCCTCCCATATTTACATTAGGAGGTTGGCTTGCAGGAGGAAGACACTGGCATTTTGCAGCAATGTGGCTATTCTCGCTGAATCTATTGTGGTATGGAATTTATATTTTAGTCACTCGACGTTGGCGACATCGGTTTGTAGGTGCTAATGACATTAAAGCATTGCAAAAAAGCCAAAATTCCAAGCGTTTAATTTATGCTTGGCATCGCATTCTCTATACATCCATTATTCCTATTTTGCTGCTGGCTTTGCTGACAGGCATAGGTATGTATAAACCTGCTCAATTTCCCTGGATTGTAGATATGTTTGGCAGTTGGCAAGCACTGCGAATTGTTCACTTTGCCTCAATACCAATGGTTATTGTATTTGTAATAATTCACTCTACTTTAGGGCGCAAAGCTGGAGGTTCTGAACTAACAGAATCAATGTTTTGGTAGATAAATATGGAAATTGGGGATAAAGAATTCAACATTACTAACTCCTGTACAGACGCGATTAATCGCGTCTCTAACTAAATATGGATTTCATCCACGTGCATCAACATAATAAATTACAACGTCGGCAATTTATCAAAGTTGCTGGCTTGTCTGGTATAAGTTTTCTTTTAGGTGGCTGTGGTACGCCAGCATTTGAAGATTTAGTAGGAAAACTTTCTGAACCACTAAATCAGAAGTTTGAGAACTTAATTTTTAATTCTCAAAAGCCTGTGTCAGAATTTTCACTCAGTGAAATTGAACCAAAAGCATTGATAGTTAATACCTTTAGAGATACTCCCATTATTGACACAGAAAAATATCGTTTAATTGTGGATGGTGAGGTTAACAATCCGTTGAGCTTGAGTATGGCAGAAATTCAAGCTTTGCCTCAAACTTCTATGATTATACGCCATGTTTGTGTGGAAGGTTGGGCTGCGATCGTGCAATGGGGTGGTATCCGTCTGCGAGAAATTGTTGCTCTTGCTCAACCTAAAGCTAATGTTCAGTATGCTTATTTTAAATCAGCAGATGGCTACTACGAAAGTTGGGATCTAGCTTCAGTTTTACATCCCCAAACTTTGTTAGCTTATCAGAAAAATGGTCAACCTTTGCCAGTTGATAATGGCGCACCTTTGCGTTTAGCTTCACCTATTAAACTTGGCTATAAGCAGAGTAAGTGGGTGACTAAAATTTCTCTTGTGAGTTATTTACCTCCTTTTAAAGGATATTGGGAAGATCGAGGCTATGAATGGTTTGCAGGACTTTAGAAAGTTAGAAATAGAGACACAACGCGCTGGCTCATTAATCGCGTCTGTCTAAGCTTTTAATACTTGTGTTAATCCTTTATTTAATTTAAAAAAGATGACTTTTTTTGATAAGTTACAGAATAATATATTGCAAAATGACACCTTACTTTTTGTAGGACTCGATCCGAATCAAGAGATGATGCCTGCTCGCTATGAATCTGAAGATGTCATTACTGGCTTATGGAATTGGTTGCAATTCATTATTACTGAAACAGCCGATTTTGTCTGTGCTTATAAACCAACACTGGGCTTTTATGAAGCATTGGGTGTTCCAGGGTTAGAACTACTGCACAAAACTTTAGCAGCTGTACCCAAACATATCCCAATTATTTTAGATGCTAAACACAGTGACTTAAACACAAGTACAATTTTTGCTCGTACTGTGTTTACGCAATGGCAAGTCGATGCAATTACTCTTAGTCCCTACACCGGACAAGACCATGTAGTACCGTTTTTAATTTATCCTGATAAAGCGGTGTTTATTTTGTGTTGTACTTCTAATCCAGGAGCAGAAACTTTACAGCGCTATCCTACAAATGAATCTCCTCTTTATTTGCAAGTAGTAAAGGAATCAAAAACCTGGGGAACTCCAGAACAATTGGGGTTAGAAGTTGGGACTACAAATCCTGAGCTTTTGGCTCTTATTCGGGCTGTCGCTCCTGAAAGAGTTATTATGGCACGTAGCATCTGGGCGCAGGACAGTAAATTGAATCAAATATTAGAAGCAGGTTTGAATACTAATGGTGATGGTTTGCTGATTCCAGTGCCGCTAGAGATGTTAACCACCTCAAAGTTATCTGAAGAAATTCAGTCTTTAAGGTCAGAAATTAATCAAGTAAGAACTGAAATTATTCGTGATGCTTCTACCTGTTCTGTGTGGTTGCCTGATGTTTGCTTTTTAAATCAGCACCCTCACCATGATTTAATTTTGCAACTTTATGATGTTGGTTGCATTATGTTTGGTGACTTTGTCCAAGCATCAGGAGCCGTTTTTCCCTATTACATCGACTTACGTAAAATTATTTCTAATCCCCAAGTTTTTAATCAAGTCCTCAGTGCTTATGAGGAAATTTTGAAAAACCTACATTTTGATAGATTAGCAGGTATTCCTTACGGTTCTTTACCAACTGCTACCGGTTTGGCTTTACGTCTTCAATGTCCGATGATTTTCCCTCGTAAAGAGGTAAAAGCACACGGAACTCGCAGGGTAATTGAGGGTAATTTCATTCCAGGTGAAACGGTGGCGGTAGTTGATGATATTCTAATTAGCGGTAAAAGTGTGATGGAAGGAGCGGAAAAAATAAAATCAGCGGGATTAAATGTTAACGATATTGTGGTATTGATTGACCACGAAGAAGGCGTACAAGATAGGTTAATAGAAAATGGCTATCGAGGTCACGCAGTTTTCACTATTTCGGAAATCACAAATACTCTGTATCAAGCAGGACGAATCAATGAAGAGCAATTTTTAGCTTTTGCAGAAGGTTAGAAGAGAATATTTAATTGGGTAGATTTACCTTAAAGGTAGCCTATAAGAACAAAATTTTTATGGGTAAGTTTTGTATATGTAATTCCTTTGTTTTTGAATTCAGCAATCTTAAAGATGGTTTTTTGTATTAATTATGAAGATTTCACTCGAACAATTACTGAAATGGTTAATTGTCACATTGATATTTCCTTTAGTTTTTCTCAATGGTTGGTTAGTATTTCGCTTTTTTCAATATTTTCAACCGTTAGTAACAATTTTTGTCTTAGCAACTTTGCTAGCATTTATATTAAACTATCCTGTTTCGCTTCTTGAAAAACGAGGAGTTCGACGGAAATATGGGGTAGCATTAGTTTTTATTTTGGCTTTAGTGATTTTCGTTATTTTAGGAATTACGTTATTTCCTATTGTTTTAGAACAATTTCATGAAGTGGCTAATTTACTTCCTCAATGGATTGATTCTAGCCAAGAAGAACTACAAAGTTTTAATAATTTAGTTATTCACCGAAATTTAAAAATTAATTTGGGTGAAATATTAACACGAATAACTGATAAATTACCCGAAGAATTAGAGTATTTATCAGATAAGCTTTTAAGTATTATTATAGATACAATTGATAGTATTTCAGAAGCAATAATTACAGTAGTGTTAACTTTTTACCTGTTGTTAGATGGGCCAAGGCTTTGGGAAGTTATATTTAAAAAATTGCCTTTAAGTTTTACTAAACAGGTAAGCCAGTCTATTCAGCAAAACTTTCAAAATTACTTGATTGGTCAGGGAACTTTGGCTTTGTTAATGGGAGTTTCACAAACATTACTATTTTTAATTTTTCAAGTTCAGTTTGGGTTACTTTTTGGTTTTAGTATTGGAATTTTGAGTTTAATTCCCTTTGGTGATGTTGCAGGTCTAATTTTAATAACTTTAATAATAGCGTCACATAATTTTTGGCTAGCTGTAAAAGTGTTGGCGGTAGCTGTGATTATAGACCAGTTAATCGATCAAGCGATCGCACCTCGTCTTTTGGGTAGTTTGACAGGACTTAGACCATTATGGGTAATAGTTTCTTTGCTGGTAGGAACCTATATCAGCGGGGTGTTAGGATTGGTGATTGCTGTACCTTTAGCTGGTTTTATCAAGGATGCAGTAACTGGTTTTTCTGCTTCCGATTATTCTGAGGATGCTGTTGAGGGTAAAGAAGTACCAGAGATGTTAACGAATGAGTCAACGTCTGGATAACGAACCGCCCTTCGCGCAGCGTCTTGCAGAGAAAACGCAGAGAACGTCAAGAAGAGAAAGAAAGAATTTTAGGAATTATCACGCAGTTTGTGAACATTTGCTTCCCAATTTGCCCCATCAAAGGGCACAATCTCAAAATTTGCGATCGCATCTCCATCTAAACACCGCACATTCACATCAATACAGTCGGGATGGCTGCGGGGAATATAAAAAGGATGCATCCCGCAAGTGCGACAAAATTTATGCTGGGCAATTCCTGTGTTAAATCTGTAGGTTGTTAAATCATCTTCACCTTGCAGCAAAGTGAATTGCGATCGCGACACAATTAAATGTAAAAAACCCTTTTTTCTACAAATTGAACAGTTGCAATCATCAGCTTTGTACTTGCTAACTGCCACTCGAAAGCGCACTGCACCACAATGACATTCGCCTTCGTAAGTGACTTGTTTATTAATATTTTCGGTCATATTAATTTACTAGAAAAAGGAAGTATGGAAGATAATTTTAGTATGAAATTTGTTTTCTAGTAAATATGTAAAATATCTATTTAAATAGAATCAACGTGGCTCAAGTTTAGATACGCGTTCTTCTAATTTGTTGACTTGTTGTTTCAATTCAACCACTAAGGTTGCTAGCCGATCAAACATTCTATCTCTCTCTGATGGCGATAAGTTCCGTCTGGAACTAGCTGATGGGGGGGTGAGTGTTGTTCTTGGAGATGGAGACTGACGATTACCAAGTTGAGACTCTATCTGGTTTAACCGCGACTCTACACGATTCAAGTCTGCTTCTAGATTATTGATGCGAGATTCTACTTGCTGTGATGAGGCTTTGTTTGATAATACTCCCATCCAAATAATCATTACTAAAATCCCAGCAAACAATATTCTCCGAAACATTTTTTTACTCCTTTAGGGAGATAAGAAGAATTTATTGTTTTCTTCATACTCCCTGTCTCCTTAGATACTGATACTACATTTATCGATCGGGTTTTAAGTTAGAAAATAGCTTCTGCCAATCGCTGGAGTTAATGCTATTTTCTCCCTCTTTCACCTCAAACGTGACGTTACACGCTATTTGTTGTTGTAGCGCTTGCACGCAAAGTTCTGCTACATCCTCACGGCTGATTTTTCCCCTAATATTATCACCTTGCTCAAATATTAATTCTTTGCGCCCTGGTTCTTCTGTTAAGGCACAAGGTCTAACAATTGTGTAGGGAATTCCGCTTTCTCTTAAACTATCTTCTCCCCTTAATTTCCAAGTTAAAATACCACCCAATTGGTCATTTAATCTAACTGCGGGTGGTTCTTCTTCTAAATTAATGCCTGGGCGACCAGGACGAGTTACTCCTGCAGAACTGACAAGGACAAACTGTGGAAAAGTTTTCCCACCATAAGCTTTGATTGATTCCACTTGTAAAGTAAAACCACCAGGAGAAAATTTCGGATTTAAATCGCCATCGTATTCAAACTTACTCAACATGAGTTGAAATGATGCAACTCTGCTAGAGTCAATTGGCGCGCCATCTTTAACAGTTTTCGCCCGAAATACAGGAGTTAAATCGGTAAAGGGGATGCAAACATCTATCCATGTATCGGCTATTGTGTCAAAAGAATAGCTGTAACCAACACCATCCCATGCTGTATCTGTCCGCAAGAAGAATTTGTAACGCTGACCGTCACCTTTGACGCGCAATTTTACACCTTCGTAACCAGATAAGTTGAAGGGTGGATTAAAATTTTTAGTTCTAACTGAAGCAAATCCGCCAGAGTTAGCAGTGGAAACATTACCAGCAAAAAAAGCTGCATTTTCTACTAACTGAATATTACTAGCACTCACGCCACCCATGACAACATCATCAACTGCACCCCAGATATGCTTTAATTCTGCTGATGGGTTTGTAAAGTCAAATATCAGTTTTTCATCTGCTTGGGGGAAATATTTGGCTACGGCTTGTACCAAGTTTTTGACACCTTGATATTCCACATTTTCTGGAGTGTCGCCGACAATTTCTGGTTGGTAAAATTTAACGCCTTGATAATATTTCGCTCTGTCTGCTGTGTCTCCTTCTACTGGTTGTACGCGCACTGCTGTGCAACAAACTACAGCTTGGATGTTAGCTAAAACTACAGAAGTTAAAGTTTCAGGTTTTGTGATATCAGCAACTACTAAGTCAACTTCATCACCGAGAATCGATCTGGCTTTGTCGATATCTCGTACAAGCGCCCGAACTTTGTAACCCCGTTCTAGCAGTCGCCGCACCACTCGTTTACCGACACCACCAGTCGCACCTGCTACTAGTATTACACCCACGTTTCTTCCTCCATTGGGTTGAGCTTGATTATCCTTGGGACTACCTTGGATTAACTGTTGTACCCAGTTAAGGAAAGGAATAACCTCGAAGTAGGTCAGAGTTTCGATAAATCTGCCCAAGTTCCATTGAGAACGATTTTTGTCAGTCACAATTGCGTCCCGATCGATCTGTTATACCTATCCCTATTGTATTGGGAATATAGGGTTTTTATCTTTGGTTATTTCTATTTCGCAAGGTTATATTTTCAAAGGTGTAAAAAACAGTAGGCAACGTTAGCAGAATTAAATTAAATTGTGTAAGTTCTTTATTATACCAACGCTTTTGAGACAATAAAATAGAACCGCAAATAAGAAAAACGGCAATTAATATAATATCTTGCCGACGGAAGCTTTGTGGACGTACCCAAGGTAAAGTACATAAAAGCAAAGCAATAACTATTAAAATAATACCTATCAAGTTGAGCGGATTATTAAACATATGATTTTGATTTTTAATTAAAAAGTTTTTAATTTTATTTATTTACTAATAGTTCGTAAACGAATAGTTTCAGCTAGCGAGAATATTCCTGCTCCTGCCAATAAAAATTGAGTTATTGGTATTTCTTGAGTTTGATAAGATTGAAATTCTTGAAATAACAGCAGAATACCACATAAACAAAAAATCACAGCAAAAATGGCATCGTAAGTTCGTCCTATATTGGGATACCAAGAACGTAGTAAAAATAAACCAGTGCCAAAAGCTGCTAGACCAACGCCCAGTAAAATAATCCAAGTTGCTGCTTTAAAGAAGAACAATCCTACCGCACCAATAAAAGGGATAAATCTCAGCACAGACAAAGTTTTGTTTAACAAAGCTGGTGATGGAATTGCAGATGATGTTCTGGGGTAGTCTGTAGCTTGAGAAGAGAATGTTGATGATAGCTGCTGGGATGTCACAGCAGGAACAAATGGCTGAGTTGGGGCGAAAGGACTTAGCAATTCTCTAAGATCCTGTAGTACTTCTGTGGCAGACTGATAGCGATCGCGATAGTGATAATGCACCATCTTTTGTATAACAGCCGCTAGTTTGGGGGAAACCTGCCCTTCGTTTTGCCAAATAATCTCGCCTGTTGCGGGATTTTCTGGTAATTGCGCTGGAAATAACCCCGTTAACGCTTGGATAGCAATTATTCCTACTGCATAAATATCGCTGTTATGACGTGGTTTACCTTGTGCCTGTTCTGCTGGCATGTAACCAGGAGTCCCAATAGCAACGGTAGCAGCTATTTCGCTGGCAGATGCAGCCATTGGCGTTTGTATTTGTTTAACTGCGCCAAAGTCAATTAAAACTAACTTGCCATCTTCTCGTCTAATTAAGTTGTCAGGTTTGATATCACGATGAATTACGCCGTAGCTATGAACAAATGTCAAAATTCCTAAAACATCTTGTAGCATCTGAATGACTTGGCTTTCATTCCAAAATTCATTAGGTCGCAATTCTCTACTGAGTGGATACCCGACAATCAACTCTTGCACCAAGTAAAATTCTTGATTTTGTTCAAAGTAAGCTAAAAGACGGGGAATTTGGTCATGGTTGCCCAACTGTTCGAGAATTTCTGCTTCACTATTAAATAAGCGTCTGGCAACTTGCAAGTAATAAGGGTCGGAATTCGCAGGTTTCAGCAGCTTGAGAACACACTGAGGATTACCCGGTCGGCGTGTGTCTTCTGCAATGTATGTTTCGCCAAATCCTCCAGCACTCAAAACTTGGATAACTTTATAACGCCCATCTAATAGCTTTCCTAGCATAGTGTAAGTGACGCAAGTGTTTTATACATACTTGTAAATTTTATCCCCTACTTACTGCCAAATTAAAATAATCGGCGATCGCACCGCCATTTTTCGCAAAAGCTAAATTCCCAATTTCCAAATGACTATGTCTGGCAACAAGAAGCAAAGCTTCTACGCACTTATGGTAATGGGTTTGATTTGGGCGATCGCTAGTTGAATATCAATCGAACTGAGAAATCTGGCAAAAAATTACAGTTCTCAAGGTAGACAAAGTTTATTTATAATTACGTTAACCTTGACCCACAGTTGTTTATCTCTTTAGCGACCCAAGAATGGATTTTACAATTTTGTTAGTATTATGGGTAGCTTTTACTTGTTGAGTTAAGAGTTGACCTCACTTACTATCCGCTATAATAATAAAACTCTAAAAATTTTAGAGATAAAACTTATCAGCAACTCTAGCCGTACAAAAGGAATACATCGGTGATGTAAAAGCTGTATAGCTTTTTGAGATGATATTACAAAAAGTATTAACTTATCTTTATCCCAGCAATTCTTTCATTTTTATTTTTTATTATAAATTTTGAACCATCAACTTCAATAACTTCATAATTTTCAGTTATAAATATAGAACGGATACTGACTATCATATCTGCAAGATATAGTTTAGATAATATGAGTAACTGGAAATTGAAAACTGATTTAGGAACATTTTTAAGAATTAAACATAATCTTCTGTCATTTACATGCCATACACCAGTAAATTTATTACCTACGATCAATTCGCTAGGTTTATATAAAAGGAATGTTTGAATTCTAGTTTGCTCATAAGTCATATCATCTTTAAATTCAATAGAATTTTTTTCCCAATTTGTATTAAAACGCCATTTTCCAAAAAGTAGAATTTCTATTTCTGTATCAGAAAGATTCATGTTATTCATTAATTTCTATTTTCCTGTTATCAGATAATATTTGATTAGCTCAGGGGAAAGTTTCATTACAAATTTTTGCACAAGTAAAAAATAAGTGCATCTGCCATACGAGCCAAGATCCGACCCGCCAAGCTCCCATTGATAAGGGTTCCGCAGATGAATTTGACGATATATCAAAAAAATCTTGGTCGTAGTGTAACCATTTGACTGGTAGGTGTCCCATTGGTGTTGTCGAAGATAATTTAAAAGTCAGTTGGTCGTAATTTAACCAGTTTCCCTCCTTACGCCAACCCAAGCGATCGCCAAGTCTTTTTTCTGTTTCATAATCTACTTGTCCACCTATTTCGTTCCAAATACTTTGCTGAACACTAAAGCCAAAATAACCATGACTGTATTGTTGCCAAAGTCGATCGATTTTATGAAAAGCTTGACAAGAAAAATTAAGAATATCTTCTTTGTAAACTTCATTCCAATAGCTCTTACCTATGACTTGTAGCATTAATTTAGCAGTTTCAATATCAGCTTCTTGCCACTTATACTGTGCAAGGAGATTTTGCAGTTTTCCATAATCAATAGTTATATCCCTTTCAAATTCTTGGGTAAATTCAATATGATTATTAAGTGCTTCTTCAAGCTCTGTTTTTTCACTAGAAATTTGAGCATGGCGAGGAATAACATCTAGTTCTACTATCCCTAGCACTTTTTTTTGAGCAACTAGTTGAGTAGACATATAATTAGATATTAAGCAAATCGCTTGATTTACAGTTATCTCATCTTTAGGTAAATTAAAATCATGAACTTGTCCGTCTAATAATTGTACTTGTAAAAAAGCATCTTGCAATCTATCTTTTTTTTCATAACTTGCAACTAATAAGTTGAGCAAATTCTGAGAAGCTGTATTGGTATCTTGTATAGTTAATAAATTTGATTGAGAATTTAAAGTACTACTTGCTAAATTTTGAATCTCTCCTACAGTTGCGTAAAAATCCGCATCTACTTTGACTACCTCATCTATTAAAGACTGAAACGGACTGAAGTAATCTTGCAGAGAGTTTTCCAGATTAATTGCTGTTTCAGCTATTTTTGCTATTTCTTGGCGAATTTTTGTAGCTCTGATTTGATATTCATAAATTTCTTGATACACCTCTATATCTTTAACTATTTGCTGAATAGCTTGCTTTTGATTTTTAGTATCTTCTGCTAAGTCTTTAATACCCTCACTCAGTAATTTTATCTTTTCTAATATTAAAAGATTGGTATTACTTAACAGTAAAATTGATTTTAAGTTTTCTTGTTTTTCCCATTTTAGTTTTTCAATGATTTGAGGATTATTGTAATTTTTTAACTCTAAGTTGTTTCTTTCTTCATTAATTTTTTTGATTTCAATATATTTTTGGTTAAACAGATTTTTCCAGTCATCTATAAATTTTAATAAAAAATCTTGATAACTATCTTTATAATTTTCTAAAAAGTCCAAAATTTGAGTATAATCTCTAATTAATAATTTTACCTCTACTAAAATTTCTCCTTGGCTAATTTCATGTTTTTGTTTGATGATGCCCCAAAAATAAGAATGATATTTAGTACCTTCTTTAATTAATTTTTGGCATTTTCTAATTTTTTTTTGAATTTTTTTTAATTTGGGATTTTTTAAAGTGGGAAATTTATAATTTTTTTCATAAATCTTAATAGATTCATAAGTAACTAGTTGTTTTTCCTTTCTAGCTAGCATCACTGATTCTAAAATATATAAGTAGCTGCTAAACTCTTACGCATTTCAACAGCTTGAGATTTTTATCATCGTATTAGGTGAAGTTATTCTTTTTGAAGCAGACAAAATTACCTTACCATAGCTGTTTTGCATAATTTCCATACCAACACTTTCTCTCTTGATTCAATAAGCTGCATTCCAATTTTTTCTAGCACCCGCTTTGAAGCTATATTGTCGGGATCGCATCCAGCAGTCACGCTTTGCACATTAGGTTGAGATAAAGCCCAATCTATCACAGCTTTCGTAGCTTCAGACGCATACCCCTGTTGTCGATATGAAGGAGCTACGTAATAGCCAATTTCCAAAGAACCAGTAGGTGAAAATGTACTATCTGGGATAACTTTAACCATAACGTAACCAATGAGTTTATTTTCGGCTTTATGAATAATTAAACTTCCCCATCCCCATTCACTTTGGAACGAATATTTGCACAGAATCTCTGCAATGGCTGGCAAGTTATGAATATACTCTTCTTCATACCAGTCGGGTAAAACTGTCACCCCTAAAAATGATGCTAATTCAGCATTTCCTATGATTGCTGCTTTTACAACTTCTAGCGTAAAAGGCACTAAGTATAATCGTGTAGTAACAAGATTTTCCATCCTATGGCATTCCTATTTGATTTACTAGATTGTTACTTAAGCTTTTTTGAAATTTTAAAAAGTACTAGCAGCCCTAATCTCTTATCCATTTCAAAACCTTCGGGTCTTTGTTGTAGCGGTAGGTCACATTATCCCTTGTAGTGATAGGTTTTTCTTGACTAGCCCTAGTTCTGATGGTGCTAAGAGAATAGTCTGTTAATGTTTTAAGTTCTTTATGAGAAAGTCCTACAATTGTGGCTGTAGCTGCTGATGTTTCTGAGTTTACTTGGAATTCATTTTTTGGGGAAATCTCTATTGTGATTTGCTCATTGTGTGATGGTTTATTGGTAATTCCTTTTTGCAATTGATAATCTTGTATAGAAACAAGTTGCCAACTAGATTCTTGTGAAAGTTCTAATACCCATTGATGATAATTAAATAAACTTTCTCTATGACCAACACTGATAAAAGTTGTTTTCGTTTCTTGTAACTGTTGATATAAATTACCTTCGTTGTTTAAATCTAAAGCACTCGTCGCTTCATCTAAAATAGTAAAACTAGGATGTGTAATTAATAGCCGTGCAAAAGCGAGGCGTTGTTGTTCTCCTAACGACAATATATTTTCCCAAGGAACTTCTTTATCAAAGCCATCTACACGGGTAAGCAAGTGTTGCAGCTTAACTTGTTGCAAAATGTGTTCGAGTTCGCGATCGCTCATTTTCCGGTTTGTATGCGGATAGAGTAACTGTTCGCGTAAAGTCCCTAAAATAATGTAAGGACGTTGGGGTAAGAATAAGACATTTTTTAGCGGAGGACGCACCAGACGACCAGTTCCCGCATTCCACAAACCTGCGATCGCTCTCAACAAAGAACTTTTACCCCTACCGCTAGGGCCAACAATCAATAACCCCTCGCCTGGCTGAACAGCAAGTGACAAATCTTCAACAATCACCTGCTCATAATCTGGCGTTTGTAAAGTGACATTCTCAAAGGCTAAACGTTTTTCTTCTAAGACTTTAATAGTATTTACATTTTCTGGCTGTTTACTAACAGATTCTAAAGCATCTGAAAACTGGGCTAAACGCTTCACATAACCAGAAAATCGCCCGGACAACCCAAATTGAGCTATTAACTCTCCCAGAGAATTAGAAAACATAAAGCAAGCAAAACTAACTTGGTTAATTTCGCCAAAATCAATTTTATCCTGAATAAATAAAGGAGTAAGGATGAACATTGAAAATACCCCAATCGCAGATTGATATGCTCTACCAAAAGCATCTTGTCCTCTCTCCCAATTTAGTCTGCGTTCAGCAGTTTTCAGAACATTATCAAATCGGCGATGAATGATATTTAATTCTTCCTTTTCTCCCTGAAAAAAAGCAATCGATTCAGCGTGATTGCGAACATGAGTTAAGCAATAAGTAAAGTCTGCTTTAAACGCTATTTCTTCTTGATTAATTTTAGTTAATGTTTGATTTAAGTAAACAGCTACTAAATTACCTATAATTAAATAAATAACTAAATATATTGCGATTTCTGCGGAAATTGTCGAGAGAATTATTATAGAACTTCCCATTTCCAGAACTTTTTCTAGGAAGGTAGTAGAAAAATTCAAAGCAGTGCTGGTAATAGGTTCTATTTCTTGAGCTAGGCGTTGGTCTGGATTATCTATATCATATTTAAAATTAACTCTATAATAGGCTTGATTACTCAAATATTTTTCTAAAATATGATTATTTAGCCATTTATACCAGTCAAGAGTAATTTTCTTTCTAATATATCTCAAAAAAGTTACTATCAGAACTGTAGCTACAACAATGAGACTAGAAAGCAATAAAGTACTCTGATATTTATCAAGGTCTCTTTCTTCAATAACAATATCGAGTACATAGCGATTCCAGTAGCTATTGGCAGCATTTATAACTACAAATCCAACTATTAATAATACTAAGAGAATAAGCATTCCCCATGAGCGAATCACATCTGAAAATGCTCTTCCTTCTGCTTTTGTTGGATACCAATAAGGTTGAGCAACTACTTTGACATCCTTCCAAAATTGAGTTAACGCTGAAAAAGGATTTGTTGTGGTTTGCTCGCGCACAGATGGAGTTTGCATATTCTAAAAATGTAGCCGTTATTACTTACACTAGAAATTTTGAAATGGCCTTTGAGAATTAAGTTAAACTCAGAGGCCATTTTTCCTTTTAAAGATTGAAGACTTTTAGCTCCTCATAAAAAAGGGGAGAATCAAATCGAATGCACTAGATCGATGGTTCCTCATCAACAATTTCGATTGTTTTCGGAGCAGGGCCTTCTTCAGGCTCAGTAATGACTACTGGGCTAATATGGTGTTTCAGTTTGAGTTTTAGGTCATCTGTAATGGGTAATTCTTTAATTTCTTTGAGAAGAAATCTCACAGATTCGGTTTTGCTACGTTCTGTATAGATGAGTTTGAGAACGTTTTCAATTCCATATCCCGTTATAGTTTCTCCTACAACGCCTACCAGTCCAAGCAGTCCTAAACCTCCTAAGAGACCCAAAGGCCCACCCAGCGATGAAAGCATAGTGACAACAGCCGCAACACTACCGCCTGATGTAGCCGTTGCAATCACGAAAAGTATGCCAGGAAGACCTAAACCAGCAATTTTTTTGACGAGTTCATCCATTGTACTTACCTAAAATCCTCATAAGGTGAAAACATGAGTAAGAAAGTGATTTTTAATTTCTTTTATAAAGAAAACAAAAATCTGATTTAGCCCAACAAAAGACTACACAATTCGTCTATTTGTTGGCTATTTTGAGCAATCATTCGATGGGCTACAGTTTGTAGCTGACGAGTATTTTGGAGTTTGATATTATCTATTGCTTCTAGTTCCTCATCTAAAAATATTTGAAACCGATAATAAGAACTTTTAGCTTCTTGATCGCTAGGTTCAAATAACCGTTCCAATTCTCCGGCTACAACTTCACTACCACCATCAAATACAATATTTAAAAGTGGTCTTCCCCATTGCAAGAGTCCCCAATTTTTAACTTCATTATAAGGATAGGCACTTGTTAACGAACCTGTACCTAAAGAAACTACTAAGATATCTTCTGTATTGAGGACTTTGTTTGCTGCTTTTTTATTACTAATTTGTGCTTCTATAATAGCTAAATGGGCTGGGTTATTAGCATAAACCCCACCATCAATTAAAGTATAGACCTTGGCGCTATTGTGAGAATCTACAACACGATGAGGAGCAAAATAAGTCGGAGTGGCGGTAGTTGCTAATGCTGCATCTAGTAGTGAAAAACCCCCACATAACTTGCGAAAATTCTTAGATTCTATCTGTTGTTTTTCTAGTTGGTTTGTAAAAAATATTGGAATTCGTTGCTCGATATCGTAACTAGTTACAAAAACTTCTTTGAGATTATTTTCTAGTGGAATGTTACCAAAATATTGCCTGAAAATTTCTTCTTTGCTTTCGGAAGGATATTTTGGTTGGAGAAATATGTCTTCTATTGGGCCAACTAGTCTTTCAAACAATGGCTCATAAAATATTTCTACCCCATACTCAAGAAATAGTTGTAGGAGATCCTCAGCAGTGTATTCAGCTAATGGCTCATTATCAGATAGCTCTGAACTTAATCGGGGTTTAGTGAGTCCAAGTGCCAAAATTCCGCCACTGGAAGTGCCGGCAATTAAATCAAACAAACTAAATATAGGCTTTTGTGTACGCCTTTCAATTTCTGCTAACAGAAGCGCTGGGATAATACCCCGAATACCGCCTCCATCAATGGCAAGTATTTTATATTTGGGTTTGGCTGTTGGCTCCATAGTTTTTTGTGATTTTTCCTGAGCTAATGTTTGTACTTCTGCTTGTTGAATATTGGTTGGAACTTCGTTTTGGCTAGTTTGGTCTATTTTGGGTTCTTCAACCTGTGGTAAGGGAACGATCGGGGATGAAATACTATCGGATTCTTCGCTGTTTGTTTCTATCTGTTGAACTTCCTTTAGTTGGCCTTCGTCGCCACTGACTACTGATACCGTTGCTGCTAATAAATTTGTGGTTAGTGTTGAGATATCCTCTTCGGGAGTAACTACTGTCTCAATTTGGATCTCGTCTTGAATATTTTCTTGATTGGATGATGGCTCTATAAACGGAACTATATTGGATGATTGTGTTGCAAATGGAATTTGTGCTAACTCCCAACTAGGATTACCACGGAAATTTCCTTGATAGGACTTTCCAGTTTTGTTTTTGACTGTTGTTCCTTGCCCGTCATCTAATTTCCAGTAAGCCACTAATCCTTCTTCATCCCCGACTATTAGCCCACAACGATGGGTCTGGATTTGTGTCTGAGTACAGGGATAATTCCAAATACTAATGTTAGCTAATTGTCCTTTGAAATAGACCTGTTTGTGTAAAGTTGCACCCAGAGTTATAGAACTTGTTGCTTTGTTTAAAGATAAACCTCTAAGAGAATCAGTGTATTTATTATCATCAAGATATACTGTTATTTGGCCACTATTAAAAACAATGGCAAAAAAGTGCCATTGTCCTATAGTTAATTCCCCTTGACCGAAGGTTTTGATACCCTTGCTAACACTTTCATCAATATAAACATCTAAGCTTCCTGTTTCACTGATACCGAATTCAAAATTATCGCTGTATCGTTCTGAAGAACGGGCGAAAAATACATTCCGCGTTCCGTAACTAGTGGCTTTATTTGTTAGTTGATAAGGATTTACCCATCCTGAAACTGTAAAAGCTGAACTCCCTTGAGCAAAAACACCGCCAATATCGTTTCTGCCAAAATCTATATAATCATCTACCCCATCAAATGTCAAAACTGTTTGTGTATCTGCTAGGTTTGTCACAAGGATTTAATCTCCAAAGTTAAATAATTTTTAATTTAAAATAAGCTATTAAAGATTAATAAAGTTAATATGACAATCCCACTACCTCTTTTCAAAGCGTAGGGGATATAGACGCGATCGCGGCTACTTTTCTCTACAGAATGCTATTGCAAAGGTGTTTTTCAACTGAGTACCTGTAGGGTGAACGATAAGAAAAATATACAATGCTCAATGCCCTAATTTTTATTATTCAGTAATACTTCCGCGATCGCCTGCGAAATAGGATAGTGTGGTGAATATATCTCCATCCAGAAAAACTCCCCGACTGGGTTAACTTCGAGGAATACGTGCTGACCATCGGGGGTGACAATAATATCAATCGCTCCGTAGTTTAAGCCAAACTCAGCCATGAGTTTGAGCAGCTTTTTCTCAATATCTTCTGGCAAGTTGTAGGGTTGCCAATTTTTAACTAAGGCTTTCCCTTCTTTGCGCCAGTCGTAAGTAGATCCTTCCAAGCTTTGGGAGTTTACTGCGGCAGTAAATACGCGGTGTCCGACAATCGTTGTCCGCAACTCCAGCGCCTTCGGCACGTTTTCTTGAAACGTCATCGGACAAAAACGCAGTCCTTCCATATTCTCCAGATCGTCAGCTGTAACTGGAGTGGTAAATACAACGTTTTCTCGCCCTTGGTCATCATAGATAGCAAAGGAAGAAAGCATCTTGGTGATTATCCCTTGCGGACAATCTTGAGCAAATTGCTTGACTGCTTCGGGATTGTTGGAAGTCAGAGTGCGTGGAGTTAAAAGTCCAACTTCTTTGGCAACTTTCAACTGTAGTTGCTTATTATTAGCCCGATCTACATTGGACATTTTATCGAAGTGGAATCCCTGGAGGCTGGCAATCATCCCCCTGACAGTGACGCGACATTCCTGAATTGACGCATCTCTGTATTGCTTGTCCATTGAGTCGGGGATTTTCTGCCCGTAGCGCATCCGCCGATACCAAACTGAAGACACCTCACTTAAATCGAGCTTTTGTTCGCCATCAGTAATAATTACTCGTTCAGTATCACCGCAGTAAATATCTAGTTTGACTTCGGTAGGATATCTGTCTGTGTCAAACCGAAATGCTTTTTCTCCTCTAGCCTCAATTTCTTTGATGACTAGAGGAATGCTTTCGTTATCGTTGCTAAAGGTAACTATTAATACGGTCATGATTAAATGTTGAGTGTTGAGTGAATTTAAGTAGCGACTGTCTTAAAAGTCAAGCGCTCGTTCACAAAAAACCGGGGCTGGGAGCATTGAAAGAACTAGAGAACACGGAAACGTTAAGGCGGAAGTTGCTACAGGCTACGCGAAACACGGAAACGTCAAGGCAGAAGCTGCTACAGGGAAGGCGGAAGTTGCTACAGGCTGCGCGAAACACGGAAACGTCAAGGCGGAAGCTGCTACAGGGAAAGCGGAAGTTGCTACAGGCTGCGCGAAACACGGAAACGTCAAGGCAGAAGCTGCTACAGGGAAGGCGGAAGTTGCTACAGGCTGCGCGAAACACGGAAACGTCAAGGCAGAAGCTGCTACAAGGAAGGCAGAAGTTGCTACAGCGAAATAAACAGTGTAAAGTACTATTTATTCTGGGAAAGAAGAGCATCTGCGATCGCATTTGCAATTGGCAAGTCTAAATCTTTCTCTAGCATTCCCCACTCTCCTGTGGGGTTGATTTCCAAAAAGACGTATTCGCCTGATGGTGTGAGGATAAAATCGAACGCTCCATAGGAAAGCCCAAATCTTCCAATAAAGGCTTGGAGACGACGAACTACTTCATCAGGAAGCTGGTGGTGTTGCCATGCACCAACATCAACACCGGGTTTACGCCAATCAACTTTGGCTGCTGCATACACATCTGCATTTAGCGCCCCTACAAAAACATTACCATTTACATACACCACCCGTAATTCCTGCTGCTTGGGAATTTGCTCTTGAAAAACCATTGGGCAATAGCGCAGTGACTCGGCATCTTGTAAATCTTCTTCCTTGACGGTGCTGGTATAAAGAAAGAATGAGGAGTTAGCTTCCATACTGCGGGAAAGAGTAGTTAAAAGCTTGCTCACCATTTTGCCGTTGACTTTCCTAAAAAACTCTCGTGCTGCTTCAGCTTTATTGGTGACAAGAGTCTGGGGAATAACAAAACCTACCTCAGACGCAATCCGCAGTTGACGCAGCTTGTTATTTGCATAATTTATCCGCTCTAAATCATCTATCCAACGAGCTTCCTTGAGGCTGTCCCAAAAACCATCTAAAGTTGCTTTTGATTCTCTAATGCAAGCTTCTCGGAACTTGGGAGCTAATTCTTGACTCAGTGTTGGTTCCCAAATGCGGCGCATCCACACAGCTTGCACTTGCTCTGTGCTGATAGAGTGGTTGTCATATTCTATAGTATGGTAGCTTTTAGTCTTGTCAAAATATGCTGTTAATTGTACTTCTAGGGGAAATTTGTCAGTATCTAGACGAAATGGTTGCGCCCCTTTTTTTGACAAGGCTTCTGCCACTCTATCTATTGTGAAGAAATCACCACTGTGGCTGATTAATAAAACAACATCACGAGACAGGTGCATAAAATATTTTCTTTTAGAATTTTAAGAGGTAGATTTTAAGGAATACCTCAAAAAGTTGTTCTCTTCTCTTCTCCAGATCCCCGACTTCTTTAAGAAGTCGGGGATCTTAGGGCGATCGCCTCCATGTTATGGGTGAGGTAATGTGAAAGCGATCGCGTTCCCAAGAGTAGCTAGCAGTTATCAAATAACTGCTAGCTACTCTCTTAATTTCCGATGAAGAACACTGTTACTTATTAATCTTCAAAATCGGAAGGATACTTGAGAGTGTAGACAGAAGGTTTATCTGACTGCTCAGCTACTTGCTCTTCCAAGAAACGAGCAAAGAATGGAACTGCTTCGACGTTTGCTGGTTTGACTGTGTTTGTAGACATGATATTATTCCTTGATATTGGTTGTTAACCAGGAATAGCAGTTATTAAATAACTGCTATTCCCTTACTTTCAGATGCAGAAGACCAGAATTACTTGTCTTCCAAATCTGAAGGATACTTGAAAGTCCAAGGAAAAGAAGGAGTTTCTGTTCCTTCAGTAGCTTGCTCTTCCAAGAAACGCGCAAAGAATGGTACCACTCCGACATCCACTTTTTTGATTGTGTTTGTAGACATGGTGTTTTTCTTGAAAAAAATTACTTTTGCATTTAAATATATATCAGTAATTAAATATGTATGCAAGGGAATTTAAGACAGTTAACAAGTAATTATTTGAAGAGATTTAAGACAGTTAAGACATTTAAGACAGTTAAGCGGACAGTTAAGACAGTTAAGCAAAAAATACTTAATAATTAGCAACATTTAGTAATTAATAGCAAACTATAGCAATCCTATTTGATTTGTGAAAATAAAGAATATCAAATCACCAATTTCTTGAAACTGTAAGTGTTTCCTTCCTACATAATTATGTTCGATAATTAAACTGGATTCCTTATATAGCAGTCTAAATCATGCTAAACAACAAAATGCCCAACTTTTTTAAAAAGTCGAGCATCTGAGAAAGCGCAATTTTTACAGTTATGTCTTGTACCGGACTTGGTTTGTATAGCTGTTATTTATAATCGCCAAGTCTAGGTGCAAAATGTAAGTACAAATTAAAACAAACAATTATTCTTTCACAGGCGATAGTTCAGCAGACTGAACAGACCGAAGCTGGTAGTTCTCAAAAGAAGCCTTTTGCTGGGAATCCTGCGCTTGAGATATGAGAGGCTGATAAACAACAAGTTCATAGTGGAGCCGATTACCTTCTAACTGATATTTTGTACTCAGTAGCCGATTTTCAACTCTAAATTGACTGTAGAGCTTGTCACCCAACCACCAAGCATCAATTAGAGTTCCATCCTTCTCATCAATCGCAAAGTGGTCAGCATTTTGATTTTTAGCAACTAACTCATAATTACGTACTCGCTTTTTTGCCCCTGTTCCGTAGGTGATTTGCCAAGCGTAGCGCATTGGATTTTGAGAGAGTGGTTTAATTCGGAGCGTCATTGGTACAGTTTGAGACTTGCCTTGTATAGTGCGATCGTACATGATGCCGCTCCACGTACCTTGCCAATTCTGAGGAAAGGAATTACTCGACAGCGCAGCAGTTGGTATGATACTGATGCTTACGAATATTAAAAAAGACATCAATATCCCAACGAGGAAACTGCGCTTTAGCATAAAAAACTATTCCATACTAATAAATACATCTTAGTATGCTCAAGATGTATTTATTAGTATAGAGTTATCTCTTAAGTTGGCGATCGCCGGGAGTATCCACTTTTAGAAGAAACACTGGGCGATTGGAAATCGCCGCTATATAAATTATGACTTTTCACGAGATTTGGATAGTCAAATAATCTTAGCCGTCATACGGTAAAACACAATTGTGAGACTAGACTTGACATTTAAACGTTTGGCAAAATTTGGTTTATATTAGTCTCTTACAAAGGGTGGCCGCTAAACTCTTACCCATTTCAACACCTTGGGAGCTTTATCATAGTGATAGGTAATGCCGTCCCTTGCTTAACCTTCGACTACAGCGCTGACGGCTGAAAGCGTTCCCGAAGGGTAGAGTAGCATTCCCAAAACCCTTGCGATTGCTTCACTTCACTTCATTGTGTACCCTGCGGGAAGGCCTTCCGCCAACGCAATGACATATTACAAGTAATTTAGCCGACATGATATCAGAGGTTTGGAGAGGGGTTTTCCAGATCCCGTGAAAAGTTGGGGGAGCGATCGCAGCAAAATAAATTATCCTGATAATTTATTTGTCAAAAAACCTAATTTTTACTCATATATCTCAGCATAGTTGCAAAACTCGGCAAATTGGCATTACAGCTTGCTCTGGTTTTAGTATCACATTAAAAGTAAAGTATTTTTAGTCGTTAGTACTTATATATGCAACTGAGGTTATTTGCTCACATATTAACAGGGGTCGCAACAGCTTCTGTGATTTCAGCTTTAGCTTTGGCAGTTGCCACTATTACAAGCAACCAGCCAAGTTATGCTCTAAGAAACAAATTTTTTTGCGACCAGGAAGGCGGTATACCTGTCACCAAGGTACGCACTTCAAGGGGAAATGAGACATTCATTCGTTGGATAGTTCAAGATTTTAAAAATTTTCCACCTGCAAAGCGCTGTCAGATTGTTTCTGCTAAGTTCCAACGCTATTACGATAACGGTTCGCTTTTAATCACTAGCAGAGATAATTTTAATAACTATCCAGTTTTGTGCATTGTCAATCGCAAAGGCGCACCTTGCACGTCACAAAATGTACTGGTCACCCTCAAACCAGGAACTGATACAGGAAGAGTTTTGCAGCAGATACTTGATTTTCGTCGTGGTGTTGGCAGTTCTGTTGTTAATTTGAGTGGATGTCAAACTTTCACCTACGACGAGCAAGGTGATTTATATCTTGACGTTAAGCAACTTGTAGACGCTACAGAGTGTGGTGAATCGACTTCTATTACTAACACTCCCAAAACAGAACCTGTAGAACCTAGCTTTTAGTTTGCAGTTCTTTGGGGAGTTTACTTGAAGATGAATCGGCAATGGCTAAGAAGCAAACTTGGATATACAGTGTGTTTGATGGTTTGTCTTGGTGGTATTTCGTTAGCGCTGCCGAGACAGCAAAGCAATTCTAGTGAATCTACCAAATTTTTGCGATCGTCAACTCCCCTTTCGGTCAAGCAATTGCAGCAATTGTCAAAGACAATTACTGTCAAAATATCTGTAAAAGAGTTACTAGGTTCAGGAACTTTGCTGCAACGAAAAGGACAAATTTATACAGTAATCACCAATGCTCATGTCCTGAGAGCAGCAAAACCTCCTTATCAAATTCAAACACCAGATGGGCGTGTCTATCAAGCTTCTGTATTGCAAGTTGCGGAATTTCAGAAGGACGATTTGGCTGTATTACAGTTTCGTAGCTCAGATGTAGTTTATTCAGTAGCTAATGTCAAAGATACATCTAGCTTGCAAGTTGGCGATGAGGTTTTTGTCGGTGGATTTACCTCTAATGTAACTGCTCAAAAACTGTCTGCCCAAACAGATAAAGACTTTATGTTTACCTCTGGTCGTATTTCCCTGCTGCTAGACAAAGCTTTAGACCAAGGCTACCAGATTGGATATACCAATGATGTCCGTAAAGGAATGAGTGGGGCACCATTGCTAAATAGACATGGTGAAGTGGTGGGTATAAATAGCTTACATAAAGACCCAATTTGGAATACACCAGAAGTTTATCAAGACGGTTCCCAGCCTGAGCAACGCTTACAGGAACTCATTACACGCTCTAGTATGGCTGTACCCATTAGGGAACTTCCAAATGAATAAATCATCACTGTTAAAGCAGAGGGGTAAAGGGGCGCAGGGGGCAGGGGAGCAGAGGGGCAGGGGGAGATTAAGGTGATATTAATGTTACAAAATCATTGGGAGAATCAATTATGAGGGTTGCTGATGGACTTGGGGCAGTATTATTTGGTGCAGCAATTGCGATTGTACAGCCGCAAGTCGCCACAGCGTTGACAGCTACACAAGTTAGTGCGATCGCTGAACAAATTACAGTCCGCATTGATGGAGCAAATACAGGTTCTGGAGTAATTATCGATCGCCAAGGCAATAATTACACTGTTATTACTTGCTGGCATGTAGTACAACTCCAAGGTAGCTACACAGTCTACACACCAGATGGTAAGCAATACACCATCAACCACAGCCAAGTGAAACGATTAGCAAATGTTGATTTAGCAGTATTTCAGTTTAGTAGTAACCAAAATTACCGTATTGCAGAAAAAGGAAACTCTGAACAAGTAAAATTGGGTACAACTGTTCATGTAGCAGGTTATCCTCAAGGAACATCAGACATAGATTTTCGTAGCGGCTCAATTTCTCGTCTGGTAACAAAACCAAAAGATGGTTATGCGTTTGTTTATGACGTGGGTGGTTTTCCAGGGATGAGTGGAGGAGCGATACTGGATGAACAAGGGAAATTAGTAGCAATTCATGGACGCGCTTCAACTTATCCAGACACGGGTGCTACTAATGTATTTGGAATTCCACTGAAAACTTATTTGAGTCTTGTGCCATCCATATTATCTACACAACCAATTGCCACCGCACCAACTCCCAAGCCACAAAATACGCCTATACAACCAATTGCCACTGCAACAACTCCCAAGCCACAGGATATCCCACTATCAGCACCACCTGTTAAAACTTCATTACCTGTAAATGTCAACAATGCCTCTGCTAAATTTGCTCTGCTACAAACGCTGACTGGGCATTCTGAAAAAGCCATAGGTTCTAACATCAAAGGACATGTGACATCAGTGGCATTTAGCCCAGATGGTAGAACTTTAGCTAGTGGTAGTTGGGACAAAACAATCAAAATATGGGATGTCGCCACAGGGGAAGAAATTCGTACTCTCCAAAGTAATTCTTATTGGGCTGAGTCAGTGGCATTTAGCCCAGATGGCAAAACCTTAGCTAGTGGCGGTGGTATCTTTGACAAAACTATCAAACTATGGAATTTAATCACAGGTCAAGAAATTCGTACCCTCAAAAGTAATCTTGATACTGTGACATCAGTAGCATTTAGCCCAGATGGCAAGAGTTTAGCCAGTCGTGGTGATTACTCAACAATCAAAATATGGGATGTCGCCACAGGCAAAGAAATTCGTACTCTCAAAGGTCATTCTGGTGTGCTTTGTTCAGTGGCTTTTAACCCAGACGGCAAAACATTAGCCAGTGGTAGCGGTGATGGCACTATCAAATTATGGAATGTCGCTACTGGAGAAGAAATTAGTACTCTCAAAAGTAATTCTTATGTTCAATCAATCGCCATTAGCTCAGATGGCAAAATTTTAGTTAGTGGTGGTGATTGGACTATCAAAATATGGGATCTTATTAATAAAGAGGAAATCCGTACTCTTAATAGTTATTATAAAGTTAATTCCGTTGCCATTAGTCCAGATGGGAAAATTTTAGCTAGTAGTAGCGGAGACAATACTATTAAAATATGGGATATTGCCACAGGACAAGAAATTAGTACCCTCAAAGGTCATTCTGATTTGGTTACGTCAGTGGTATTTAGCCCAGATGGCAAAACTTTAGCTAGTGGTAGTTGGGACGCGACTGTTAAAATTTGGCGGTTATCTGAGTAGTTATTTGATAGTGTGCAGTTCAAAGGTAATTTATATTAAGTGCAAGTTTAGAGAAAATTGGTATTAATTATTTCTCTATAATTTTAAATGACTGAATCATCGCTTCAGCAGTAGGTAAATACTGAGAATATTTTGCCGACTCTGCTGTAAACGTAATAAAGTAAGCTTTGCCATTTCTGACGGTTCCAACTTCTGTAACTTTGAGTTTGCATTCTCCTTCTTGGCGAGAATAAATTAATTTATAGGCATTAAAATCTGATAGTGTTGTTGATGGTTTAGAGTCATCAATAACTTGTTGATTTGGATTATTGTTTTTGATTTTTTGCACTACTAAATTTTTATATTCTTCTAAAGATAACATTTGCTGAGATAAGTCATTTACATTAATTGTTATTTCTAAGTTACAAGAATTCACTTGCTTTTGATTTTTCGGGATAAATTGAATGATCTCACCGCCAAAATCATCGCCTGGTTTTATTGATTGCCAGTTATCTGATGGATATTTGATTGTGATACCAGACTTAGGCTCTTCGTAATTTGAAAGAGTAGTTTTGGGATTAATAAATTGATATAAAATCCATAAAATTAGAAAAATTATAGGAATAATTACTACTACACCCATACCTAGCCACACTACACCCCCATCTAGCCACACTTTCCAAGGTGGAGATTTGGAGGATAGTGCTTTAACAGCCTGCAATGCTTTTGCTGCTGAAGGATAACGCTGGCGGTAGTCATAGCGCACCATTTTATCGATGATATTTGCTAGTTTAGGACTAACTTGAGTGCGATCGCGCCAAACAATTTCTCCTGTTTGAGGATTTGTCGGTAGTCCTCCGGGATAAGGATTGATTCCCGTTAATGCTTGAATAGCAATAATTCCGACTGCATAAATATCACTGTGGAAAGTAGGTTGACCTTTTGCTTGTTCGCCAGGTACATAACCAGGAGTACCAATACCAACAGTCAAAGCTGTCTTTCTAAGAGGATTTATCAGCTGAGTACTAACTTCTTTAACTGCACCAAAATCAATTAACACAATTTTGCCATCAGACCGACGGCGAATATTCGAGGGTTTAAGATCCCGATGGATTAAATTATCTTGATGAACAAAAGCTAAAACTTCTAAAATATCTTCTAAAAGTTTAATTACTGTACGTTCGCTCAGTTTTTCACCCGGAATTAATTCTTTAGTTAAGTCGTGACCTTCTATATATTCTTGTACGAGATAAAATTCTTTGTTTTCTTGAAAAAACGCCAGTAAGCGGGGTATTTGGTCATGATGTCCTAATCGTTCTAGATTTGCGGCTTCAGTGTCAAACAATCTTTTCCCAACTGCCAAAGTGTCTGGGTCGGTGGAAACTGATTTAAACTGTTTCACAATACATTGAGGATTCCCAGGTCGTCCGATGTCAATGGCTGTGGAAGTAATGCTAAATCCTCCTTTGCTAATGTGCGCCTGAATTTGGTAGCGTCCACCGAGAATTTGGCCTATCATCTCAGTCACCAATGTACCCTGCAATTTTTATATCATTTATCCTGGGGACTAAAGACTAAGCACTGGATACTCAGAAAGATATATAATTGCACTAACTACCTCTGCAAAAGTGCGATCGCTCTGACTATTATTCTTCACCCCAAGCACTCAAAAACTCTACCTGATTTTGCATATCCTCTGCTGACTTAGCTGCAATTAACCTTAAAAGACGGCGCATTTGTTCACCTATTGAATAATTCTGCTGTCCAAAAATCATACCAGCGTGGGACTCTCCCTCTTGCAGAAAAGTCGTGTGCAATCAATAAAAATCTCTAAGATTAAAGCTGTAGATTACACACTGATTTTCTCAGGCCCACTTCAATTGCTCTTCATCACTACGAGATAGCATTTTGGCTTATGCAACAGTTATCACATCTACACCACGGGCACGCAAAGCTTGTAATAGTCCATTACTCCTTGCATCCTCATCCAAATACAAACGAATAAGGCTCATTGTTGAATCTGAGTTTTGTTTGCATGTAATGCTGCTAACCGCTCATACTCAGCTTGTTCTTGTGCTAAATCAGCCTCAATTTCTTCTCGGTTTGCGTGATAGTAGGTCAGTGCTGCATAAACTTGTACTAGCGTTAGATGGGGTTTATCAACAGCAATCTCTTCTGCACTGTAACCTTGTTTGTACAAAGCTGCTATTCGGCGCACAGATGTAACTGTCCCTACAATAATTGGACGACCTCCATGCATAGGATCTCTTGTGATTAATGTACCGATATCAGTAATAGTTGGCAAAGCTTGTGCCCCACAATCTCTCGATCTTTATATAGTCTAGGCTAGCATTACTGTATGTAGCAGTACTCCCGTACTGTTTAGAAGTATAGCGATCGCCTACTTTCTCACCAATCAAGTAACATAGATTATGTCAGCGCTGGCTATCTAGCATTTAAAAAGCCATGTCAGAAACTATAGCTGCACCTGATGTAACCCTCCCCCCAACCCAAGCGGACGCTGGCAAGGTAGTTACAAAGGAGTTGACGCAACTTGGTTGCGTTGAGCAACTTTAACCGGAGAATTGTTACCAACCGCTGAGGAAAAAGAGCGACAAAAGGCAGATGAGGCTCAACAACAAGCACAGCAGGCTCAACAAAGGGCAGAACGTGCCGAGTCGCAGTTGCAGCAAACAGCAAAAAACTTACTTCAATCAGGGATGACAGTAGAACAGGTAGCTAATATAACAGGTTTGTCTAACTCGGAAATAGCGGCACTAGATATTTAGTATTAATACATAACGTTGTTAAAGATAGCGTTGCAATAAACCAATGACAATTTCTGGTATTTCTAGATGAGGTAACACTCCAGCATCTGCGATCGCATAAAATTTTTGAATCGCATCTATATTTAAGTTAGCCAAATGCCTCCCTAGTTTAATGCTAGTAAATTGTGCCTTCTCTCCCCAAAACACAACTGTGGGAATTGTCAGTTGTTGAATGTATAAACTTAAATCAAAGTAAAGGTCGCCTCGCAAAAACGCCAAGGCAGCAAACTTAGCATTCGGCTGTTGTGCAGAGGTTAAATAAGCCTCAACCATTTCTTCGGAAACTCGTTCTGGTTTGGCAAACAAAAAACTTTGCAAAAAGTTTCTCACTGCAAATTCATTTTCAGCACCTAGGGTATAAATTAAATTGTCCAACAAAGGTGTATTAATTACTGATAGTGGAAGTCTGCGTCCAGCACCTTGGCCAAAGTCATCAAACCCAGAGGGACAAACCAAAAATAGTTTTTGGAACAAGTCAGGTTGAGTAATAGCTAAGCGGATAGTAAAAGCAGCTGTTAAAGAAGAGGCGACTACCGTTACAGGTTGGCGACAAGTTTGGCTAATGAATTGGGCGATCGCGCTAAGATAATCACTAATTTGATAATCCCGCACTGGATGAGCTGACTCTCCCCAACCAATTAAATCCGGGGCTAAGATGCGGTGTGTAAAAGCAAAAGCCGAGTAAACTTTAGACCATTCATAAGCTGATGCTCCGCCACCAAAGTTGTGTAGGAACAGTAGCGGGGGTAAATCTTCAGTGTCAGTATCTAACCAAGGTGTAGTCGTCTGGGTATAGTAAACCATTTTCCCCAGAGATGTATTAATGACTTTATGCCCAAAGCCAGGAGGTTGAAACTGAAGCATAAATTTCACCCTTTTTTATCTCCTGTAATTTGAACGAGTCGATCGAGGTTATCGCCGCTAATGTGATAAGCTGCTCCAAAGCCAATAACAAAACGACCTTCACTAGGAGTTAGCTGAAAAATCCGAAAGTCAGCCAAGCCGTGTAAAACTCCAATAATTTCACCAAAACGTTCTTGAAATTGGTCAACAATTTGATTCCAAGTTGCAGTTTCACGCTCAATGAGAGTAGCTGTACAATCAAAACTCAAACGGCGACGAGCAAAGATTTGGTCAGCTTTAGCTTCATCCTCAATCAGTAAAACACTAACATGAGAATTGCTTTCAAGATTTTGGGTATGGGTGGAAAGACCACTGACATAAATGTAGATATTTTTGGAATCATCCATCACAAAAGGAGCGTAGCTAGCATTTGGTATTCCTTCCTGACTAATAGTGCTAATGATTACACTTTCTAATTCTTGAGGAAAACTTTCGTACTCAGTTTGAGCTTTTTCGAGTTGGCTCATAAATTTTTGTCTAATTAATAGTTTATTCCTAAGTATCCTAACGCTTGTCAGTTGTCAGTTGTCTCCTTTGTCCTCCTTGTCTCCCCATCCCCTTCTGCCTTCTTCCACTAGCAACTGTTCCGTTAAGTAGAAAGGTGCAAATAAACATAACTATGTAACGAAAAGTAAACTTAGCTCAAACCTTCTTTCCTTCTGCCTTGTCTCAACGATAAATATTCACACCGATCTACTTATCATGTAGCAATATGATGTTATTAGTTTTACTAATATTAAGATGGCTCGGTTTGGTCACGGATAAAATTTACGTTTACAGATACTTAGTTTTGCCTTATTATCAACAATAACTGGATAAAACCCTGATTTAGCGTTGAAATTGGCTGATTTTTACACAAAGCGATATCGCTTTAAAAGTCAGTTATACAGAGATATTGGCATTTTTTGGAGATGCCAATCGAGTTAAATAAAATATGTTGCGTCATTCCATATTTTATTTAATTAGTCAAGTTTGAAGTGCTGTTCCCCAACTATATCCTTCTACTCTCCTTTGAGAATTTACTCAATGGAGATGCATCTACTTTGTTTTAGGTGACGTTGATGAAACAACCAAGCAAACGCAGACGGGGTGTAATCCTTACCATAAAAGGCTGGGATAAATTTCAAGCCGCCAAAACTCAAGCAGAATTTGATGAGAATGCTGGAGATAGCTTTTCTTTAGAAGAACTGAGCGATAGCACCCGTTTAGCTCTCCACACTATATCGAGAATTTTGGCACGCTTGGAACCTGTAGATAAAAGTTCCTTGCAGTTTGCCTTCGCTGCCTTTGGGCTGGAGTTATCTCAAAGCGATTATACCAGGCCGACCTCGACCTTAGAGGAATTAAAAACTCGGCAAGCAAACCCACAGTATGATTGGGCAGAAGCACCGGATGTATCTGTGTTTTTTGGTCGCAGTGAAGAATTATTGCAGCTACAAGAGTGGATATTAGAAGAACGGTGTCGTTCAGTTGGACTCATAGGAATTGGTGGTATTGGCAAAAGCACTTTAGCGGTGAAGTTGGGACGGGAAATTCAAAGCGAATTTGAGGTCATAGTGTGGCGCAGCCTGCAAAATGCACCGCCAGTAGACGAGCAAATCACAAACATCCTGCAATCTTTGCTGTCGGGGTTACAAAAGGAGATAGCGATCCCCGAAAGCTTTGATGGCAAACTAGCAAAGCTAATGGAATGTTTGCAATTAAACCGATGTCTGCTGATTTTAGATAATGTTGAGACAATTCTCGCTGGTGGCCAAGCCGGGCAATGTCGTCCTGGTTACGAGGGGTATGGTCAATTACTCAAGCGCGTTGGCGAAGTACCCCATATTAGTTGCCTTTTGTTCACTTCTAGGGAAAAACCCAGAGAAATGATACCGTTAGAAGGAGACAGAACAGAAGTGCGATCGCTCCCATTAAAAGGATTAAATCCTACTGAGGGACAACAGCTATTTCAACAAAAAGGACAATTCACGGGTACAGAACAACAATGGCAAGTACTCATCGAGCATTATGCTGGAAATCCCTTAGCGCTCAAGATGGTAGCAGCTGGAACCCAAGAGCTTTTCGACGGTAGAATTGCCCCGGTTTTAGAGTATGTAGAACGCGGGATACTAATTTTTGAGGACATTGGCGACTTGTTAGAACGGCAGTTCTACCTTTTGTCACCAGTAGAAGCGGAAGTAATGTACTGGCTGGCAATTAATCGAGAGCCAGTATCCATCGCTGAGTTAGTTGGTGATATAGTGACATCTTATTCCCAGCGTCTCGTACCTTCAGCAATCAAATCTCTGTTGCAAAGGTCATTAATTGAAAAAAGCGGTGAGCATTTCTTTCTACAACCAGTGGTGATGGAATATACCACCCAGCGATTGCTTAAACAAGTGTGTCAACAATTAGTAGGGGAAAAGTCTGTCCGTTTAGGCTTATTCCAAACCCATGCTTTAATCAAAGCAACAAGCAAAGACTACATCAGGGAGACACAAAAGCAATTAATTGTCCAACCCTTGCTTGAGCAGTTGTTAATAGAGTTGGGCAGCCAACAAAAGCTGGTAATTTTGTTGCAGGATGTATTAGAGCAGCAAAGACATCAAGCTGCAATATTAACAGGGTATACCAGTGGCAATGTCATCAATTTGTTAAAGCATTTGCAAATAAATTTACAGGGATATGATTTCTCAAATTTGAGCATTAAGCAAGCGGATTTACAGGGTGTAAATTTAGCTAGAGTAAATTTTCAAAATACTACTTTTGATAAGTCTGTATTTGCTAAAAGCTTGAAGAATATTTATGCACTTGCCTTGAGTCCAGATGGAAAACTGTTGGCTACGGGCGGTCAGGATGGGCAAATTTATTTGTGGCAAATGGCGGATGGAAAAAACTTGTTGACATTTAAGGGACATGAGAATTGGGTTTGGACAGTTGCTTTTAGTCCAGATGGGCAAACCCTGGCAAGCGGTGGTCATGATAGGCTTGTCAAATTGTGGAATACACAAACGGGAGATTTCTTAAAAACTTTAGATCGACACACAGGTGTTGTTTACTCTGTCTGCTTTAGTCCGGATGGTCAAACTCTCGCAAGTTGTAGTCTAGACACTTCAATTCGGTTGTGGGATATCCGTCTAGGTAATTGCCTTAAAGTATTGCATGGTCATACTAGTGTGGTGTGGTCAGTCAGGTTTAATCCAGATGGTTCTATCCTGGCAAGTGGTAGTCAAGATTGCGATATTCGCTTGTGGGATGTCAGCGAAGGTAATTGTATAAAAAAATTGCCAGGTCATGATGGCAGGGTATTGTCGCTTTGCTTCAGTCCAGATGGTAAAACTCTTGCCAGTAGCAGTAGTGACCACTCTGTTCGGTTATGGGATGTGAGTAAAGGTACTTGCATCAAAACATTTCACGGTCATAAAAATTGGGTATGGTCAGTTTGCTTTAATTCTGTTGGTAATATCTTGGTTCATACCAGTCCAGATGGGGGAATTAAGCTTTGGGATGTGGAAACTCTTGAGTGCATTAAAACCCTGAAAGTAGATCGCCTTTATGAAGGGATGAACATCAGGGGTGTGACTGGGTTAACAGCAGCGCAGCGAGCTGCACTTTTGGCTTTGGGGGCGGTGGATGGTGTAAGGTAGGTTTTGTTGTGGGCGATCGCTTTTGGTAAAGTGTTAGATGCGATCGCTAATCAACTGTAAATCCCACATCTTCAAGCTCAAAAATTCTCGCAGCTTTTTTCTCGATTTTGCGTAGTTGACCTTAAATTATTTTCTGATTCCCAATCGTCTAATTGCTTGTTAAACTCTTTATCGTAACAGGCTTGTTGCCAGTTCTTAGCGGATGTGATTTGTTTTGGAGTGAGATTCTTAACTCCTTGGAAGTTAGCACCTTGGAGGTCAGCACCTTCAAGACTAGCGCCTTGAAGATTGGTAGCTATGTTTGTTGTTATGGTTCTCTCTGGCGTTATCTTGAATAGCGACAGTTTAGCTGGTTGGAGTTTAGCACTTTTAAGGTTAGCGTTTTGGAGTTTAGCACTTTTAAGGTTAGCTCCTTGAAGACCAGCGTTAGATAAGTCTGCTTTATTCAAGTAAGTTCCTTCTAATTCTATTAGTGGCAACGACGCATCTTTGAGTTTAACACCATTAATATTTGCACCCTTTAATGTTATGGTCGCTGGTTTCTTTACAACTCTATATTTAACTTTATCTTTAACATAAACTTTAATCTTACTTTTAATTAAATTAGACTCGTGCAAAAAACGTATAAGGTATCCCTTATATTCACTATCTAATCTACGTAAAGCTGTTTGTGTTTGACCTATTGCCATAGTTCTTGCATCTTCTGCTGTATCCGATAAATCTTTGGCAGTTTTAATACTTTGAAATACTTCCAATTGTTCTTTTGTCGATTTTGGTTTGCTCTTGAAAGTTTCTTTAATATTTTCTTGAATTTTTTCATTCCTTTTTTCTGCTTCCGTTTCATTCTCTGTTAAATCTTTTTCTAGACTGAGTGATGAAATACTATCTATATACTCTTTGAGTATAGTATGTTGATTATCTGTTTGTTGTGTCTTAAATTGAGAATCACTTATACGCCATCCAGCCCATGCAACGAGAATAGGAATAATGATTGCTCCTAGCGAAGCTGCACCTAACTCTATAGGTCTAAACCATTTTAATTCTTTTGATTCTAATGAATTCAATTCTGGATCTTTATTTTTAGGATTGGGTGTATCATTTGTCGGTTCTAGATTATTAAGTTGTGTTTTTTCTGCGGTATTTCCATCAATTTTTGTATTTAGAGTCTGAGATTGTGTCGCTTGTGCCTTGGTTCCGTTACTTGTTGTATTTCCGTTATTCACGCTCATGGCATTGTCTCCCTGATTTTTAGTCAACATTATTTTTAGGCTGGAAGCAAGTGTAAGTTTTAGAACAAACTTATTATTTTTATTTCAATTAATTTAGTCATAAAATAAAAATAATGAGATTATAAATGCACCAAGCCATACTAAAGTCGCATAACCTAAAAGTTTAGGAAGCAATATTGTTGCTTCTATATGTCTTTGGAAAAGAGAAGATGAATATGCAGAAAATGACTGATTATTCATCCTAGCAATTTGCGATCGCTCAATTCTTGGTTTACGATTCGCAGTGTGGTAGATGACTCGCATAAAGTTTGATTGGGAAAGTGCGATGTAGCTTTTACATATCCCAGTTTGCAGACTTTCACCTACTGACACCAGGCAACTTTAGCAAGTTATTTTCAACTTATTTTCAACTTAAGCGTTTCAGAGACAAACAAAAGCGATCGCCCACATTAACCTCATCACCAAAAGTGCGATCGCCCGTAGTAAAATAGCAGATGCGATCGTCTAGATCACCCTATTACCAGAAGTGCGATCGCCTTTACAAAAGTATGAACACCAAAGGTGCGTAGGCGTAGCCCATCGTAGACCTACATGTATGTACTTAAAAGCCTCGAAGCTTCTAACATCTGAAAATAGGCTTTTATACCACTGACAATATTCGTCCACAAATTTCACTGTTGGTGCGGCTGGACGAGGCTGTACCATGCTCTGTGTCTTAGTTCTAGCGTTTGTAAATTCTTATACTACCGCGAGAGTGACAAAACAAGGTTAATTGTCTTAAGTTTTACCAATTTTCTTGGTTTACTTACTGCTTTCTCTGTGTGCCAGTTTTGGGTGCGGAATGTGGGTTCTAATACAGCCCAAATACAATCGCTGTCCGCGATCGCTTTTTGAAAATAATTCATCCAATACAAATAACCGAATTCCTGAAACCTAACGCAAACGGTTCTTCGGATCTTGGGCAAGCATTTTATTTCATGAGAACAAAAAATCCTGAATTGCTGCTAAAACATCTGTTGGATATTCCTCATGCAGTCCTAAGGAACCAGGAATTATGACGCTTCTTATTCCTGGTAAAGCTGCTAAAGCGTCCATTTCTTCTCGTGATTTTAGTGGACTGGATTCCCCAATTACTATCATTAGGGGCACGGATAACGACTCCACAAGTGCTAGAAAATCAGATTGTTCGCGTACAGCATCGAGATTACCAGTCACAAAAGCAGCAGAAGCAAATCTCGCTCCTGGTTGTTGAGTTGTTTGCCACTTTTTCTCAATGAAACTGGGGGTAAGTTTAGCCACATCGGTAAAGACGTGACGACGGTACATAAAATCTAGGAAAGATGGCAGAGTGTTAAGTTTATAGAGGATTTGACCAACAATAGGCGATCGCACCAATCCTCTAACCATACCAGCTATCTGTTGATTTGCCCCCATTGTCGGCAAAGGGCCGCGCCAAGTAGGAGCTAATAGCACAATTCGAGAAAAAACAGCAGGCTGTTTCACCGCTAGTTGCAACACGTAACTAGCAGCATGACCAGCCGCAACCACAGTAATTGGCGTATTAAAGACAGCTTTGACAAAATCTTCTAAAAATCGCTGATATATTTCCGGTCGGTAATTTAAACTAGGGCGAGAAGATTCTCCAAATCCAGGCCAATCTACTGCTAAAACTTGAAAGTGGGGAGCTAATAATCTAGCAAGTTCGCCCATTTCCAAACGTGTCGAAACGCTACTGAAAGCTGGCAATAGCAATAGTGGTGAACCTTTGCCTAGGGTTTCATAGACGACGCGTAGGGCTTGGTTTTCCCAGTTCCAGAGATATTCTTGAACTACTCCGCCAAATCCCACAGCGTCATTAGTTGATAATAAATTGGTTGACATCACACTAAATTTTTAAAGTTAGCAGTTAGCAGTTATCAGCATCTCTGTTAAGGTGGTATCCTTGAACTTTGAATAAGAGTAAGAACTATTAAGATATTAATTTTTAAAGGGTTAGAGTTATGAATTCAAAACTTATAACTCACAACTCTTAACTTTTTAGTTTGGCAAGTCTAACTTACATTCCAACGCTTTTTTTTGCATGGTTTTAAAAATATTGTAAAATCCATTAGCGCGGGAAGGTGTTAGGCTGACATTTAAACCAGTGGCTTGAATAAAATCTGGGGTAAGTTGGACAATTTCTGTGGGAGTTAATCCATTCAACCCTTCAACCAAAAGTCCTACTAATCCTTTGGTTAATTGGGAATCAGAATCACCCTGAAACACAACCTTACCATCGTCCAGCACTGCTGTAACATAGACCTGAGAAACGCAGCCAGGAACTTTGTTTTCTGGTACTTTATCAGCTTCTGAGAAGTCATTGAGCTTCTGAGCATACCAGATCAGTTGTTCGTAGCGTCGCTTCGGATCGGCAGCGCGTTGAAAGCGCTGGACAATTTTAGCGAGAGCAGGTGGTAAAGAATCTAGAGTAGAAGACATAACAGAAGCTGCAAATAATCGGCATCACCTTGAGTGTAAATTATCTTTAGCGCGATCGCGCTTGCACTTCACCTTGATGTATGAGCTAGCCATAACAACTATTGTTAACTATATGCTGTTCTAGCTAGGGAATTTATGCGATCGCATAAATATGAGTCATGTTTTTTAATCAGTGCGATCGGAAAAACTCAATTATTCTGATTGCCAGGCTTGACAGCAACTATGGAGAAGATACCGCAGTATCTAGCAATACTAAATAGCTAAGACATGCGTTCGTCAAGAAAATTTTTTTGGTTTACTACTTACTATTTTAGCGATTTTAGCGATCGCAGCTTCCGGTGTCAGACATAAATCTCAACCCTTAATTTATGAAGCAACAGGACAATAGTTTTATTAAGTATTGAAAATAACTGTTAAATATTGATGCAAAAACAGGCTTTTTCTTGAATTGGCTTCAGGAATTCTCAGATTATGTTTTCAATCATTAATAAACTTCAGGAGCAAATCAGGTGTTGACTTCAACCTTACTCGCTGCTGCAACCACACCCCTGCAATGGAATCCCACAGTTGGGGTAATTATGATTCTCGCCAATATTATTGCCATTGCCTTTGGCAAATCTACGATTAAGTATCCCAACGCAGAACCAGCCCTACCATCACCGAATTTATTTGGTGGTTTTGGTCTGCCTGCACTATTGGCGACTACCGCCTTTGGTCACATCTTAGGAGTAGGTATTATCTTAGGGCTGCATAACTTGGGGAGAATTTAGGGCAAGAATGCTAAAGGCTAAAAGTTGAAGGTAAGAAAGCTTGTATAGTAAGCTTTTTAACTTTTTCGACTAGAGAGTTATTTCCGCGCCCGCTGTACTAGGTTGTTAGCGAAGTTAGCTGTTATTTGATTATTTTTTGTCTGATTTCATGAGCTAAAGAGTTAATTCTTTAGCTCTTTCATACTAAATATACAGTTGCAACAAATTCTGTCAACTATCTAAAGACTCAAGCATAGATAATAAAATCGGTGTAAAAAATAAAGGTTTGTGGTAAGCGCTTTAACGCTAAAGTGCTTACTAAGAGACAATTACAGGGTTTTACTTTTCTTTACATAGTTAGGTTTGTTCGCACCGACTTACTTATCAAAAATTAGTCTGTGGAAAAATTAGAGGGTATTAAGGTGTAGTGAGACTTTCAAAATACACTACTGCAACAAGGCAGTCCCAATGAAAAAATTTCACCCCTTTAGGGTTCGGCAGTCATGAAAATTGGTCTTTCCTTACACCCCTACATCCACTTTGGTAACGGCAATTCGGTCATTATTCAGTACTTTTCAAACATCCTCATTAATTAATTTCATTTGATATGCATAATCTCGCTTGTTTTTACTGTAATTAATACAGACACAGAACAGCACTAACTAATCTGAGCATGGAACTTCCTTGCTCAGATTTTCTTATGCATATAGATGACGCACAACAAAAGCATATCCCTCTTTTAAGGTCACCGCTCTTGCTAGGGGACATCCAATAATTAAATTACTCAATTCCTGTATCCAATACCAGTATTTAATTTCTTCTCTCCCTGCTCACCCAAGCGATTGATTATTTTTTATTTGGAAGTCCCTAGCTTGCTTCCCCGCAGAGGTACGAGACCGACTTTGCCGAACGAGTTCCCTCAAGGAGTACCCACAACGCCACTGGCTTGTACCGCTAAAGCGGAACCCGCAGGGTAGCAAGTGACATCCAAGACGGGGCGACCTCACCGCAGTGACTCCTCAGCAGTACGAGCGCTGCGGCTTTGCACTCGGCACTTTTCCCCTACCTCCTATATTCAACCCATGAGTTAAAATGGCTATATTTTAATTTGATGATATGAAAAGAATAGAAGTTGAACAAAGAACTATTTTAATTGGTTTAGCAGGTAGCCACGGCTATGGGTTAAATCGTCCTGAATCGGACTTTGATTTTCGGGGAGTGTTTATAGCACCCAAAAGATACTACTTGGGATTTGACCACATAGAACAAAAAGATACTGGTTGGGACGAACCTGGTATATTTCCTTTTCTCGATAGCAATAAAGACACGGTTATATACGAATTAAAAAAAATTTTACAATTATTGTCTGGTGCTAATCCCAATGTTTTAGAGTTGTTGTGGTTAAATAACTATCCTGTATTAACTTCACTAGGTCAACACTTAATTAGCCACAGAAAGTTATTCTTAAGTAAAAAAGTAAAGCATACTTACTCTGGTTATGCTTTTGCTCAAATTAAAAAAATGGAAACCCATCGCAAATGGTTGTTAAATCCGCCGCAAAAGAAGCCACTACCATCAGATTTTGGCATAGAAGATGAAGCCCCATTAATCAAAGATGAGCTAAACGCTTTTCTAGAGTATCTTTATAACTTAATTAGAGGACGAATTGAGTTTCTGGAAGAAGCTGAACAATTATATCAATTGCTGACGGCAGATATTGATTTTAAAGGAGTGCTGAAACAATATTCTTTGCCTGATGCAACTTTGGACTACACTCAAAAATTAACTAATAGCCGTAAGGATTTTATTCGACTGCTGCAAAAAAGTCAAAACTATCAAATAGCTTTGAGAGAATGGAAAGCTTATTTGTCATGGCAAGAGAATAGAAATCCGGTGAGGGCGGAAATGGAAAGAAAGTCTGGTTTTGACCTCAAGCATGGGATGCATTGCATTAGATTGCTACGCAGTGGACTAGAAATATTGCAAAAAGGGGAAGTAATTGTAGACAGGAGGATAGCTGGTGATGTCGAGGATTTAAGAGCTATCCTCAAAGGAGAGTATTCTTATGAACAGGTGATGAAGATGGCAGAAGATTTGGTTGCTCAAATGGAAATTTTTTATGAACAATCAAGCTTACCTTCTAAACCAGATTTAGAAGAAATTAATCGGTTGTGTATGGAACTGGTAGAAATGCAGGGGTGGTAAGTGAAAAAGTTAGGAGTAGAGACGCGATTAATCGCGTCTGTGCAAGGGTTAGGAGTTAATTAAAAACTCATAACTCCTAACTGTTAACTTTTTTAGAGAGTTTGAAGCAAATCAGCAAAGCCATAAAGGCTAATTAAAAGTAACAATAATGCTGTGAGTTGGGTGACTCGCGTTTGGGGTGAGGGTGCGATCGCTTCCCGTACTAAAATAGAAATGGATGCCCCGACGACAAGACTTAAGCCTAGTACTAAATAAGGTCTATCTGGTGAAATAGTCGCAATTGCCAACATTGCGATCGCTAGCATGAGCATTAGTAACTCTACAAACCGAGGTGGGTTGTATTGGCTAGCTAAAATAAAGCTGTTTAACCAAAAATTCCAAAATCTCATTGTCAATCATGAGTGCTGAGTGCTGAGTGCTGAGTTAGGAGGTAGCTTTTCATTCAAAACTCCTAACTCCTGTACAGACGCGTAGACGCTCGTAAGAGTATAATCGCGTCTTTTTGTAGAGACGCGATTAATCACGTCTCTACTCCTAACTCCTAACCCCTAACTTTTGACCTACACCGTTGTTCTGTGCAGCATCATCGTCTGATAATTCCACACCAAAGATACGGGCAAAAGCTTTTTCTACTTTGTAGCCGGAATCTATTGACTCTAAGGGGTCTTTCCGCAGTCTGTGACGCAGAGATAAAGTTATTACACGCCGAATATCATCAACTGTAACTTCAGTACGCCCTTCAAATGCTGTTAACGCTTTGGCGGCACGGTTAGTAACAATGTCACCCCGTAAACCATCTACATCTAGTTCTGAACAGACCTCAGAAATTTTTACTCGCAGATCGTAGTCACTTTTCACTTCGCTCAATAGCTGTTGAGCGCTAACTATTTTCTGTTGCAGCGCTTCTTGCTCTGATTTATATTTTTCCAGAAATACTGGGGGATTTTGGTCAAATTCTGCTCGTTGTTCGACGATTTGTACCCGCAAGGCTGGTTCTTTTACTGTGTGTATTTCTGCGTGCATCCCAAAGCGGTCTAATAGTTGAGGACGCAATTCGCCTTCTTCTGGGTTACCTGAACCGACAAGCACAAATCGGGCCGGGTGACGGATAGAAATACCTTCACGTTCTACAGTGTTCCATCCACTGGCTGCCGAGTCAAGTAACACGTCAACTAAGTGGTCATCCAGCAAGTTGACTTCATCCACGTAGAGAATGCCGCGGTTTGCCTTAGCCAGCAGTCCCGGTTCAAAAGCTTTTACACCCTCAGATAAAGCTTTTTCAATGTCAATAGTGCCGCAAACTCGGTCTTCTGTAGCTCCTAAGGGCAGGTCTACCATCTGGACTTTTTTATGATCTACAGGGATTTCTTCCCCTTGTTCCAACTTTTGGCGGACTTCATCGCTCATCAAATCGGGGTCGCTGGGGTCACTATTGAAAGGGTCATTGGCAACCACAGGGATTTCTGGCAATAGGTCAGCCAGTGCCCGAATAGTTGTGGATTTGCCGGTACCGCGATCGCCCATAATCATTACACCACCGATTTTGGGGTCAATCACGTTCAACAGCAGCGCCAGTTTCATTTCTTCCTGGCCCACAATTGCCGTAAATGGAAATACCACGCGACGCACACTTGACGTGGATTGAGCAGTTGGAGTCACTAAATTACCTTAATAATATTTTTCTTATTACAATTTTTTATTGTGCCACAGTTAGGGTGTGGGGGGATGAGGGGGGTGAGGGAGATGAGAGAGCAGCGGGAGCAGGGGAAGCAGGGGGGAGAGAAATTACAACTGACCACTGACAACTAACTCTTAACTCAGCACTGTCCTGGTGATAGCATATTGTAGTCGGCGCTCTGATCCCCGGTGTAGATGAACAAAGCATTGGATGAAACGCTTTCTATCAAAATTGCTGAAAGCATTAAAAGCAAGGCTAATCAGCCTTTTGAGAATGCTTACAGAGCAGCATTGGCGACTAAAGGGGCAATTTATGTCCAAGGGTTTTTAGCTGTTGCTGAGAAACCATACCAACCCATTGAACACGGTTGGATTGAACTAGGCAATGTCTCCGACAATGAACCGAATGTAAGCATTATCGATCCCACATTACCATACCTGCACAAAAGCCCCCAGGAACTTTGGTACTTTGCCGCACAAAGTTTAAATATTAAACAATTAAAAGCATTAATAGAAGAATCAAAAGAAGATTATCCAGAAGACGATCCCCTACCAATTTATGGTGATGCGCCCTATGAGTATTACGGTGATGTAATGTTAGGTGGTCAGGAATACTTAGCAGCATATCAAGCAGCAGAAGCAAAGTGCAGAGAACTTAAAGAATTCAACCCTGAAAATAACTAACAACAGTCATCAGTTATCTAAAGACGACTTTCCATCGCTACCAAAGTATTCTCGATAGCCACAAATTTTGTTTCCACACACATCAAAGGAAACCGCTACTCGATTTTTGTAAGGCAGTCCGAATAAAACTCCCTCATCATGAAATTCAAAAACAACCGTTGTCTCATTGCTAGTAAAGCGGTCTAAAGTCAGGATAATTCCACCCGGAAAAGATGCAGAAACGTATTGAAAAAATTCTCTAGCTCGCTCTTTTCCCACATTCAAACCTTGGAATTTTCCTGTTGGGAACCAAAAGGTAAAATCTTCTGTAAGCACATCCAGAAATGCTTGCCATTCACCTGTTGCTAAACCTTGGGTGAAATGCTCAAAACCCTGCCGAGCAACTTTTAAACTATTTTCGGAATTCTCTGTCATCTTCATTCCTTTACAATCTAACAACTACTTTGCCGCAATTTTTACCACTCAGCAGATATTCGACAGCATCAGGAATAGATTCTACACCGTTAAATTGAGTTGGATCGATAACAACTTTGAGTTTGCCAGAGTAGAAGAGGTGAATCAAGCGATCGCGTGCTTGTGCCATGTGTTCTTTATAATGAGGCATAAGAAAGCCGCGAACGGAAGCAGCTTTCCAAAATAGCTGGTGATAAATGCGGGGTTGGCTAATTTGTTCTGGGGTTTTTGCATATTCAGAAATAAAACCAACCACCACTAACCGTCCCCGCACCGCTAAGTTTTCCACGCAGGTATCAAAAACCTGTTTCCCCACACAGTCAAAAATCAAATCAATGCCATTGGGATATTCTTCCTTGAGGATTTGATTGAGGTTTTCTGTACGATAGTTGATAATGCGATCGCATCCTAATTCCCTGAGTAACTTTGCCTTCGCCTCAGAACTGCAAGTACCAATGACATGATTCCCTGCTAACTTTGCCAATTGCACCGCAATATGACCAGTTCCCCCAGCGGCAGCTGTCACTAAAACCACTTCATTAGTTTTCATTTCCCCTACTTGTTCCAATGCAACCAAAGCGGATACACCTGTAGGCATTAGTGTGAGCAATTCTGGTGTTGCTTGGCGCACCTTCACCACTGAGTTGGCATCAATAACTTGATATTCTCGATAACCACCACCACGCGCTGTAGTAATGACAGCATCACCAATTTGAACATCTTTCACATCTTCACCCATAGCAACAATCTCTCCCACTGCTTCCACACCCAAATCAAAGGGAGAAATTAAGTTTACATAGGGAACATCACCACGACAAAGTAAAGTATCAAATCCACCATTAATGCCAGCAAATTTATTTTTAATTAAAACTTGGCTTGCAGCAGGTTTGGCAATAGGAACTTCGACAACTTCAACAGCAGATCTAAAATCTTGCTTGAGTTGCTTTGCTATTAACTTTCTGTATGTTTCTGCGTTCATTTCCAAACTTTAGTTTTACCTTATTCTTGATTTATTAGTTTTAACGTATGTAGCAATCCTCAATCATTTATAAAAATTTCTTTGCGTTATATCATTATTTTCAATCCGCGTAGGCGGTGAGTCCAGTGCTGCAAAGAGAAGTTGCCATAGCGTAGCGAAGCGCGAGTCTTCTCCCAAGGGGAGACGCTACGCGAACGAGCGTCGGAGGGTTTCCCTCCAGAGCCACTTCTGTGCGGGGGTTCCCACGCCACTTGATCCACTTGGGGTTTCCCCAAGACCACAGTGGCTCCCCGTTGTAGGCGGAACGCCTTCCCGCAGGGCAGAAAGTGGCATCAGGCAACTGGCGAACCGTTAGCGTAGCGTTAGCGAGTCATCGAGCGTCAAGGGTTTTGATTATGTAGCCGCGACTGCTAGTCACTTCTCAGACATTCTCTTAGGTTTATAAAGCTTTATCCCACTCTAATTGATGAGCTAAACCATACTTGATAAAATCTTCTTCTTTAGCTTTATCGCTTTTACCAAAAACACCTAAGCTGTAAGGATTATCTTGCATCCGTTGTGTGACTTGCTCTTTTTCAAATCGTATTACTTCCTCTCTAGATTGATCCGGTTTAAAAAAGTCTACGACTAAAACAGTTCTGTCATAATTGGTATAATTATGGGGACAGTGTGGATAACTATGATCTAAAACCATAAATTTTCCTTCATACCAATAAAGCTGTTCGTGGCATATTTTCATAGCTATATCTCCCTCTGGCACAATTAATCCTAGATAGCCACGATTCATATGAGGGTTATAGTTCACATGCAGTTTGATATCTAAGCCTGGATGGAATGTACCAAAATACACATTTCTGACGATGCCATTATCATGAAAGTTTACTTTTTCTATGACTTTAGCCAAATTTGGAAAATATTTTTCTCTTAATGCAAGTGCTTTTTGTAATGCATCCTCTGACCGACAATCGGGATACTCTATTTGATGCAATTTAATATATTCTTCAATAAATAGACCTTGAAATAAGATACCAAAAGCACTATATTTCGCATTACCCTTAGTTTTAATCGTTTTACTTTTAGGCCCCAAAACATCGTAAGTGAATTTTAACTCCTCATCAGATGCCTGCTTGATAAAGCTTGTAAATTCATCTCGAATTACTTGCCAATTATCTTGAAAGCTTTCAAGAAAAGAAAATTGCTCTGGGTTGAGATGATACTCGTTAAAACTTTCCATTATTTTTTCTCCCGAAAATGATTGAATAAAAAATAGTTACATAGCGATCGCATCTGGTCTGTGTTCCGGTACGATGTTGAAATTCCTAACTAAATTAAGATATTCATCACCAGCTAAAACACCATGCCCAGCGTTCTGGCATTAAAACTTTGGGTTATGTACTCATTTTAGTGTGAGGTCTACTGTGTCTGAAGCTCCCGTATTAGATCGAATTATCAAAAATGTGCGGGTAGTTCGTCCCCATCAGGATGCGATCGAACTGCTAGATTTAGGAATTAAGGATGGAAAATTTACTGATATTGCTCCTAATATTAGCCCAGACACAGCTAAAGAGATATTTGATGGCAAAAACTTGCTGGGCTTTCCTGGGGTCGTGGATGCCCATATGCACGTCGGTATCTATCAACCCCTTGACAAAGATGCTGTGACTGAAACCAAAGCAGCCGCAATGGGAGGTGTGACTACCAGCCTAAATTACATCCGTACAGGACAGTATTATCTTAATAAAGGCGGCTCCTATAAAGACTTTTTCCCAGAAGTATTAGCCTTATCGGCAGGTAATTTTTTTGTCGATTATGGCTATCACGTCGCACCTATTGCGAGTCAGCATATCGACGAAATCCCTCTACTGTTCGAGGAACACGGTGTATCTTCGTTTAAAATCTTCATGTTTTATGGCGGTTATGGGTTGCATGGTTTGTCAGACCAGCAAAACCTCTTTTTGATGATTAATAAAGACGAACGCTACGACTTCGCCCATTTTGAATTTATAATGCGCGGTCTAACTCGCTTGATAAACGAACATCCAGAAGCGCGAGATACTATCAGCTTGAGTTTGCACTGCGAAGTTGCAGAAATTCTCAATGCCTATACCAAAATAGTAGAAAATGATTCTAGTCTTAGCGGACTGCAGGCCTATAGTGCAGCGCGTCCTCCGCATTCCGAAGGTTTAGCAATTTGCATTGCTTCTTATTTAGCGCATGAGACTAATTGTGCAAATATCAATTTATTGCACCTGAGTTCGCGTAAAGCAATGGAAGCAGCTTTGACTATGCAAACTGCTTTTCCCCATATCAATTTTCGGCGAGAAGTTACTGCTGGACATTTACTATTAGATGTCGATACTCCCAATGGTACTTGGGCAAAAGTAAATCCCCCTATTCGTCCCCGTGCCAATGTGGAATACTTATGGCAAGCAGTACTCAACCATCAAGTAGATTGGATAGTCAGCGACCATGCTTGCTGTTCTGCCGAACAAAAAAGAAGTGCTAAAGACCCGAATAATATTTGGTTAGCAAAGTCTGGTTTTGGCGGTACAGAATATTTACTTTCTGGTGTATTTAGTGAAGGTAGTAAGCGGGGAATGTCTTACAACCACATGGCTAAGTTACTATCTTGGAACCCATCCCGGCGCTTTGGTTTGTTAGAAAAAGGTGACATTGCCATTGGCTATGATGCTGACTTGGCGTTAGTAGACCCCAATGAAACCTTTATGGTGCGTGCTGCTGAGTCGGAGTCACAACAAGGTTATACACCCTTTGAAGGAGTAGAGTTAACGGGACGGGTGAAGAGTACATTTTTACGCGGAAATCCTATTTATAACAACGGAAAGGTTTTGGGTTCACCCACTGGACGTTATTTAAAAAGGAAATTTATCAGTTGAGGCAGGGGAAGGAGGGGAGAAGGGGGAGAAATTCTTCCCAGTTCCCAGTCTCTAGTCCCTAGTTCCCAGTCCTAAAATTATGCTTCAACACAAACTACTTGGTCGCAAAACATTACAACCACTACTCTTAACTATTAGCCTAGTGACAATTTCGCTGTTACCAATTCCACCCTCACTAGCAGAAACTTCCTCGATACCTCGGCCTTCAAATGCTCCTTTGGAACTAGACTTATTAACCAAACCAAAGGGTGCTGTGATTACAGCTAACACTATTGACCCAAAAGGATTGACCGTTCCCAGTTTATGGTGGGCACAAGAAAACTCAGAGAACAAGCTGTTGGATAATTGGATAGCATATCCACTTTCTGAGAAAGAAGCTAGGCGAGTAGACCTAGTAGTAAATCAGCAAATCTGGAGTTTACTAAGCTATCTAGAACGCTACAGCTTTGTGAATCGCTTGGGTAGCTTAGCACGTAAGGACGGTTATAACGTTCGGATTTTCAATTATCAACAGGAACTGTTAGCAACCTACACTTGTAACTTTCAGATAGACCCAGCATTATGTAATATCCGAATAAACGCTCAGAATAGGTTAGGGCTAAAGAAAGTGTAGCATTAGTATAGTAAGCCTTTTTGAGCTTCAGTAGTGTGGCAATACCAACAGTTAGAACCAATACTTGGGGTACGTTCTCTCGTGTGCCAGATTGTTGAATACCACAGCACACAGTACTAAAATTATTGAACCTTCTAAGGCAGGAGTTAAAAGAAATTGCCAGGATGCTTTGGTCATCATCACAACTAATGCAACTGCTCCTGAAGGAGGGTGTAAAGTTGCAGTCAGTTGCATCATACCAATGGCTGTAGCTACTGCTATTCCCATTGCCCAGGGTTCTGAACCGAAAAGATGTAGAATTATCAGACTAACTAATGCCGCCACAAGATTACCACCAATTACGTTCCGAGGTTGGGCTAAAGGACTGTCAGGTATACCAAAGATCAATACGCTAGTAGCGCCAAAGGGAGCCATTAGTAAAGGAGAATTAGTTTTTACAGAGAGGTAAGCCGTTGCTGCTATTCCAATAAAACTGCCGCACCAACTCCAAAAGATATGTCTGTGGTGAGGTCTATCTAAACAAGATGAACGTCTAGTTCCACGTATTTTAAAGCAGTAGTTTTTCCATTTCTCCTGAACATTTTGATAATTTAACTTGGCTAGATAGCTTGAATAAAACCACCCTTTAGGTGAATAACCTTTCATAATTCTCCAGAGCAACTACAACCAACAGTCCTCAACACCAGAAGATCGAGTGTATTTATTGCCTTAGCTAATCTTCATGGATCAATTAGTTAAAAAAATTTCTCAAGTCTGTCAATAGACGGAATTTTTAATCAAAGCTATCAGCTAAGATCGGCACTTGATGAACAAAACGTTTAATCGCTAAATCAGCATTTTTATTAGAAAAAAATTTAGGTTCATTGATTAAAAAACTTGGTTGCTACAAATGTCATGGATTCATGACATATAAGTTCTAAAGTATCGTTATAACCTGAGCAAAGGAATATAAAAATGATACAAATAAGTAATATTACTTATAAAATATACTTATAAATTTGCTTAGTAATGAATTGTCAGCATCCTGAAGTTTCTTTAAATGCTTTCCTGAACTGCTCAACCTAATATCGAAACTGGTACTTTGTGAGCTAGCTTATCAAATCGGTTGCAACAGCCTTTGCCTTAAGTGTGTAAGTAGAACGGCTGAAATAATTCACGCTATGTCATTGCGAATGGAACGCAGTGAAATGAAGCAATCGCAAAGGTTATATCGATTTTACATTCTGTTACATAGCTAGGTTTATTTTCACCGACTTACTTATATCGCTGATTATCATCCGTTGAACGCACAGCTAGAGATATTGCTTTCTTGAAACCAATGACAATTGCTAGTTTCCTTGCACGGGTTAAGCCCGTATAAAACAAATTCCGTGACAACATAACGTAGTGCTGCATATACAAAGGCAGTATCACCACAGGAAACTCGCAGCCCTGCGCTTTATGGAAAGAGATGCCAAACGCCAATCTAAAAGCTCACCAATCATCAGCGCACCCATTTTCTGAAGATGTTCTCCAGACTACTGGGAAATGGTGCAAAAGCGTGCCATTAGGTTTTTAAAATCGCCCTATTCTTTTCCCCTCATGACATTTATTCCCTTTTCTCCCTCAAAATGAACGAACCTACAGTTTATGCTCAAACCTTCATGCTTTTTTGATTTTGGCGAATAAAGATTCGTACTGTTTTGCTGTTGATGGAGTTAAGGGAAGCAAAAATTCACTTTTGGCGAAAACTTCACGATTACTCAGTAAGATATTACGTAAGGGTTGCTGGATATCGGCAGCGACAATATCTTTAGAAATTGGCGAATTACTTTTGGTCAGCAGAGAAATTTGCTTAGCGATGCTTGGTTGCCAACAAAAATCAATCCATTGGGATGATAAAGCACCCTTGGCAACACCCGTGGGGCGTACCCATAAATCTGCCCAGATTGCTGTTCCTGACTGAGGAATAACAGCAGTAAGTTGCGGATAACGCCCTAGAAGCGGCACTACATCGCTTGACCAACCAACTGCTAGCCAAGTGTCTCCAATAATTAAAGGTTCGAGGTAGGTATTGGAACTATAAAACTTTACCTGTTGGTTTAATGCTCGTAGTTCCCCCTCAAGTTCTGGGATTGTGTCCAGATTCTCTGTATTGTATGATTTTCCTAGTTTCTTTAAGATTAAACCAATTATTTCTCTGGGTTGATCTAGTAAGGAAATGCGATCGCGCAATCCATCTCGCCACAAATCACTCCAATCCTGCGGCTTCCATCCCAATTTTTGGAACTTGTCACGATTGTAAACAATCACCGTACTACCCCAACGGTAAGGAGCAGCCCAAATTTTTCCCTGAGTATCCAAGTTGCCTTGCTCGTTGCGCGTTACCAGTTTCTGCCACCTTTCATCCAAATTAGACCATTGCTTTAACTGTTTGACCTCTGCTTCTTCCAATGGTTGAATTAGTTTTTGCTCAATTGCCGCTTTGAGCCAGTAATCCCCCAATGTCACGAGGTCAGCTACTGCGGTTGTATGAGATTGCCCAAATGGTATGAAGCGAGTCCACATCTGCTTATTGTCGGCTTGCGGTTTTTTCTGCCAAACTTGCAATTGCTGAAATAATTCTCGTATCTGCTCGATAGGGGCAAACTTTAACCGCACCTTTTGTTGCAAACTTTGCTGAAATTGATTAACTACCTGACCTGGAATAGAACCTTTCAGTAACTGCACGTTTAGTTTCGCCTGGTTGTTACCACCACACCCGACCAGCAATTGTGAAAGTGCCAGTCCACCTGTACCTAGCAAAAAAGACCGTCGATCCATTGATTGTCGATCCATTGATTTTGGATTTGAAATTGTGGATTTTAGACTATACATATATAAGCAGAGGAATACCTAGGGTTGAGGCACTGAAAAAAGTGTGAGATTTAATATTTTCCCTATTTACCCTGTAAACCTGCAAATTTTCCCAAATATGCTTTTATACAACTTTAGGCAGATATAGCAGTCCTATTTGATTTAAATATACGGAATTTTTTTCAGCAGTCAAATAGAAATCCTATAGTAATCATATTTTCTGCTTTTGGGCTGTTGCCATTGGTTAACTAAGAAATTTTTGTCCAACTATCGCTGATGAATCCAATCAAGAAATAATATTGTCAGCCTACTGGGGTTTAGAAATATTTCCATATACGAAGGTGACAACTACACAAGGGTAGAAATTATTCTACTAGTCTTGGTCGTAAATTATTTAGAATTTCTTTAGATTTATGGTGTTTATCTCCCTGTAAAAGCAACTATAAAATCCAGTAATTATGTCTTATTTACTGTTAACGACCTTGTTTTTAGCATTTTAATGGAATTGAGCGACAAAGCTTTCTTAATTAAATTTTAAGGATTAAAAATAGATTTTATTTTTAATTTTTAATTTTGAACTACTGATTCATCGCTAGCCAGTTAGGTTAATTGTCAGAGTTTGCTCATAGCTAGACTTTTAGTTTCTTTTATTGATAACGTATTTTGTGCCTGTAAGTGCTTGTTGAGTCATATTTAGCTGTTAATTCCGAAAAAATCAAAATTAAATACTCAATTTATATGTTTTTCTGAAAATAACTGCTAATATCTTAATTTTTATCAATGATAAGGTTGAGTAATACTTAGTAAAAATATTGAGTTTTGTTTATAAGTAATTACTTAAGTATCGCAATCCAACAAATTTTTTGAAAAATTAAATAATTCATAAGTATGGTTAACATAGCTAGTAAATTGAATAACATAGAGAAAATATGCGGATGAGGGTATTAAATGGAGCCATTACAAAATCAGATTTTGACTTTGAGCCAGAAACTGGATGCCCTCTATCAAGTGATTGAGGAGCTTGACGGTAAAGTTGCTCAAGCTTTTTCAGAGTGTTCCATAGCAAATTCACAAGCAAAGGATAATTATCTGGAAAATAGCGATGGTGGTCGCTACCAGTTCAAAGGACATATGAGTTCTTATGCGGAATTAGAACATAAGGATGTATTAATAGATGGCATTTATCCAGATATGAATCGTCAAGGTGGAGATAATAATTTAACGCCAGAAATTCAGATACAACGACTTACAGCTCAATTAACAGCAGCATATAATCGCATTGCTGCTTTAGAAGAACAATTACTTAGAGAGAGAATTCACTAATTAGTCCATAGTTAATATTCCTAAGATTTACCGGAAGCTTGCTGAGTCCGGTAGTTTTGTTTTTGACCGAAAAAAGGATGTAAGGGTATGTGGATGTCGGGTGTAAGGGAAAATGTTGCATAACCTTACACCCACTGCATGTGCAAGCAGTTGAATTAATCTCAGGATTACCACAGGCGATGTCTACGACGGGCTACGCCTAAGCATTTTCTCATGGCAGAGCGATCGCCTTTTCAACTTGGGAACTTTCGTTATCAAGCGATCGCCTGGCACTCTACATTTAATCAAAGCGCATATTTTTGCACAAATTCAGATAATTATGCGCTATTACAAGAGCAAATCCTGTCAAACCCGAACAGCGTGGTAGGCTCAAGCAAATGGCTCAAGCCTGGATTGAATGGGCAAGAGCGAATGGGTACAGATGATAATCTGAAAAGTACATAACAGTTGAATCAGTGATGTCCCATGAATGTTGTCACACCAAAGCGATTCACCATTGACGAATATCATCGGCTGATTGAACTGGGATTTCTACAGGAGGGCGATCGCATTGAATTGATTCGCGGAGAACTAATTCAGATGGTAGCCAAAGGCACACCTCATACAGTCTGCGGATCTATTTTATGCCGCCAATTGGATCGATTGCTGGGCGATCGCGCCGTGATTCGTGGACAAGATCCGATTACCTTGCCAAATCAAAGTGAACCTGAACCAGATGTGGCGATCGCACGCGGCAAAGATGAAGATTATCTCGCCCATCATCCCTATCCTGAAGATATTTTTTTAGTGGTTGAAATTTCGGACTCAACTTTAGATTACGACCAAACAACAAAGTTAGAAATCTACGCAGAAGCCGGAATTTCTGATTATTGGATTGTCAACTTAAATGTTCGCCAACTTGAGCGTTACAGCCAACCGTATCAAAATGCTCGAGGTGAATTCAATTATCTCAGCAAGCAGATATCTTTGCCTCATCAGTCAGTGGCGATTCCTAGATTTGAAGATATCTTATTAGACTTGAGTCGGATTTTCCCCACGATTGTAGATGCTTAGAAATATGCAGAACTGCGATCGCGTCTTTTCTTTGGCAAGCGATCGCCTTTCACTTTACATTTAAGCTTAGTTTTGCGGCAGGCGATGTCTACAAGGGGCTACGCCTACGCATTTGCAACTAAAGAAAGTAGTAACAAATATCTTTGGAGTAGCAAAACTCAACATCAGAACTCGGAACTTTGACCTTTTTACTCGACCATTCGTGTTCAGAACTCCAAACTTCGTGCTTGAAACTTGATTATTTGTGTTCGGAACTCGGAACTTTAAGCTTTTTACTCGACCATTCGTGTTCGGAACTCGAAACTTCAAGCTTTTTACTCAACTATTTGTGTTCAGAACTCGAAACGCCGAGATCAGAGCTTGGATCGCATCTTTAATTTACCAGGCGATCGCTCTTTTTGAATATTAACTCGCCATAACTCCCTCATCCCCCTCATTTCATACCAATTCTTTAAAATTCGACAACAGATTCAAACCCTGAAACCCCAGCTAAATCTGACTTTCTTAATTACGAATTACGAATTACGAATTACGAATTAGTATTACTGCCTTGGACACACCTTAACCGCATCAGGATGGCTAGCTAAATAACCCTTAAGCCACCTGCAACCCTGCGTTAATAAATCATCAAGATTCAGATTCCACAATTTGATGGTTTTGTCATCACTAGCGGAAGCTAAAGTTTTGCCATCTGGGCTGAAGGCGACGCTGTTGACCCAATTGTTATGTCCAGTCAGAGTGGTAATTTCTTTGCCCGTGTCCCGATTCCACAGTTTGATAGTCTTGTCAGAACTGGCAGAAGCTAAAGTTTTGCCATCGGGGCTGAAGGCGACGCTGTTGACCGAATCGCTATGCCCAGTCAGAGTGGTAATTTCTTTGCCCGTGTCCCGATTCCACAGTTTGATGGTGCCATCAGCACTGCTAGAAGCTAAGGTTTTGCCATCGGGGCTGAACACGACGCTTGTGAACGAACCACTCTGGCTGAGCATAGTGGTAATTTCTTTACCCGTGTCCCGATTCCACAATTTGATAGTCTTGTCCCAACTGGCGGAAGCTAAAGTTTTGCCATCGGGGCTGAACATGACGCTGATGACCGAATCGCTATGTCCAGTCAGGGTAGTAATTTCTTTGCCTGTCTGTTGATTCCACAATTTGATGGTATTGTCAGTACTAGCAGAAGCTAAGATTTTGCCATCCAGGCTAAAGGCAATGCTGTTGACCGAATTGTTATGCCCAGTCAGGGTAGTAATTTCTTTGCCTGTCTGTTGATTCCACAATTTGATGGTGTTGTCAGTACTAGCAGAAGCTAAAGTTTTGCCATCTAGGCTGAAGGCAACGCTGTTGACCAAACTGCGATGCCCAGTCAGAGTGGTAATTTCTTTGCCTGTGTCCTGATTCCATAATTTGATGGTTTTGTCAGCACTAGCAGAAGCTAAAGTTTTGCCGTCTGAGCTGAATATGATTCTTCTGACCCAATCGCTATGCCCAGTAAGAGTGGTAATTTCTTTGCTTGTCTCTTGATCCCACAATTTGATAGTCTTGTCATCACTAGCAGAAGCTAAAGTTTTGCCATCTGGTCTGAACACGACGCTGATGACCGAACTACTATGCCCAGTCAGAGTTGTAATTTCTTTGCCTGTCTGTTGATTCCACAATTTGATGGTGCCATCAGCACTAGCGGAAGCTAAAGTTTTGCCATCTGGGCTGAAAGCGATGCTGTAGACCTCAGCGCTATGCCCAGTCAGGGTGTTAATTTTCTTGCCTGTATCTCGATTCCATAATTTGATGGTGTTATCAGTACTAGCAGAAGCTAAAGTTTTGCCATCGGGGCTGAAGGCAACGCTGTTGACCAAACTGTTATGCCCAGTCAGAGTGGTAATTTCTTTGCCCGTCTCTCGATTCCACAATTTGATGGTGTTGTCAAAACTGGCGGAAGCTAAAGTTTTGCCATCGGGGCTGAAGGCGACGCTGTTGACCGAATTGTTATGTCCAGTCAGGGTAGTAATTTCTTTGCCTGTCTGTTGATTCCACAATTTGATAGTGTTATCAGAACTTGCAGAAGCTAAAGTTTTACCATCTGGGCTGAAGATAACGCTGTTGACCCAATTGCTATGGCCAGTTAGAGTGGTAATTTCTTTGCCCGTCTCTCGATTCCACAATTTGATGATATTGTCTCTACTTGCGGAAGCTAAAGTTTGGCTATCGGGACTGAACACAACGCTGCTGACCAGATCGCTATGTCCTTCCAAGCGATTTTGTTCACGAATATTAGATAAAATTTTTTGTAAACTAAACAAAGGACTGTATGCTGGATAGTCTGCTAAAGATTGTTTATCCTTAACTAGACTTTTCAATGTTCCTGCCGTCTCCATTGCTAATAACAGAGCATCTATTTCGTTTGAATCAAACAATCGCAATGCATTGGTTCCGTCTTGTTCCAATCGCGTAGCCGTTAAAGCAACTTTTCTGGCATTAACTGCCGCATTCAGAGCAATTTGTGCTTGCTTTTGTTCTTGCCTTGCCCGATTTAAATCTGCAACAGCTTTTTCACGCTGCTGTTGTGCTTCTTGGCGTTGTTGAATTGCTTGGTTTGCCTGTACTTCAGCTTGACTAGCCTTCGCGCTAGCTGCTGCCACTTTGTTTTGGGCTAGTTTCAGGTTTCGCTGTGCCTGATTCACTTGGATATTTGCAGCATTCAGTTTTGAAGTTGCGTTACTAAGATTCCGTTTTGCCTGTGCTGCTTGTTCCGATATCCTTTGATTGTCGCGTGATATTTTTTCATTGTCTGCCGATATCCGCTGATTATCTTGCTTGGTTGTTGCGGTTTCTGTTTTTGCTTTTTGTAATTCGGTTTGGGCATTATCTGTTTCTGCCCTTGCTGTTCGTGCTTGTCCCAATTGATATTGAGCCAATATTAATGATGCTATTGCCCCCAGCACAGTCAGTCCTAACACCAAAGAACCAATACGAATCCGTTGATTAGCTTTGTGGTTCGCCTCTGCTAAAACTTGTTTTGCCTGTTCCTCTGCCTCCAGCCTTTTCTGCACATCGCGCTTTTCCAACTCTTGGCTAGCAGCTAAAAATTGATAGTCTAAGTCACTTAAACTTTTACCGACTGCCCATTCTTGAGCATCCTGCAAAGTCTTTCCCCGCAACAAGCGCGACTCATCTTGACGTTCAGATTCAACCCAAGCGTTCAATGCACCGGAGTAAGGACGCAATTTTGCCAGAATTTTTTCAGCCCACTCCTGCTTAAATACCTCTGCGTAAATCCGGTTATAAATTCGCAGCTTCCCATCCCGCTTTACCACCAACCCCGTCAACCGCAGTTCCGTTTGTTCAGGACTATCATCAGATGCTATCTCTCCCTGCTGCGAAATCTGCTGACACAACCCCAACAATCGCCCAGTCCGCTGTTCCCCACTCCGCATGATTCTGTCACGAATCGTCTTCAAATGCTCCGGCTCGTCCTGCGCTTCCCAATTCTCAATAATCCGCTTTCTTACCAACTCTTCTACCCAATCCCCAGCCGCTAGTCCCCAGTCCCTAGTCTCCAGTCCTCCCTGCACCAGCAATTTACAGACTTTTTGTGTCAAAAACGGTTGTCCCCCCGTCCAGTCCAGCACCACCCGCATCAATTCTTGAGAATCACCCACCTCTGCCAATCCTTGTGCCAAGGGTTGCGCCTCTTGGAGTTGAAAGCCAGTTAAATCAATTGCCTGTCCAATATTAAAAGGTGTGCGGCGTTTGTCTTGAATCAAATCTGAAGGCGTAGATACCCCAATCAAAGCAAAGGTGAGACGGTCATAATCAGGATGGTCAGCGCGTCGGTTGTAGCAATCCCGGATGACTGCAAAAAAGTCATCCAAGTTAAAGGAAAGGCTGAGAATACTATCAATTTCGTCAATAAAAATAACAATCTTTTCAGTAATTTTTATAAGTAAAACCGTTTCAATAAACTTGCTCAACCGCTGCACTGGTGACAGCAAACCGTTATCAGTCCACCAAGTATCTAAATCAAACTCATCGTAAATATTAAAACTACCAACCAGCGTATCAATTACCCCCGCATACCATTGTTCTGGGGTAATATCTGCCGTCCCAATTGCCGTAATATCAATAGCAGCGCAGGCAAATCCCTCTGTTTGCAACTGCTGCATCACCTGCACCCGCAAGCTAGATTTGCCCATCTGCCGGGAGTTGAGAACATAACAGAACTCCCCAGCTTTCAAGCTTTCATAAAAATCATAGTCAGCTTGCCTTTTAACATAAGTTGGCGCATCTTGGGGGAGACTACCCCCGACTTGATACTGATACTGCGTCATAGACTGTTTGCTGTGAATGATATGGCTTAAGATTGCTGACCAAACAATTACGAATAGGACTTACGCAAAAACCTCTCAAACCTCTTGTACAGACGCGATTAATCGCGTCTGTACTTCTGCCTCCTGCCTTCTAATTAATTCCCAGGCGATCGCAAAAATATTGTCTGTATAAATCACACAAAGGTATCACATCATTACCCTGAAACTTCACTAACCCCATACTGCGGAGTTTAAAAGCTTCTTCTGCTCCCACATCTACAGCACAATCTGCTGTCACCACTTGTTTGATTGCATCCAGTAATTCTGCGTCTGTTTGCAAATTTAGCCAATGGCGGCGCAGATGATCGCTGTAAGGGCCTTCCTCAGTTGCAGCGATTTGCTGTAGTTTCGGGAGCGTTATTCTACCACGAGCAATTTCATAAAGCGCCACCCGCACTAAATAAGGATGGCCATCCACTAACTTTCTCAACTCCTGCACTTGTGAATCAGACCAATTAATTCCGTGACGCTTTACCAAATCAAGCACCTGTATTTGATTCAAGTCTGGTAATTCAATTGGTAAACCCACATTAAAAGGTGACTGATTGATGTTAAGTGGAATGTAAACTTCTTTAGAATGTACAATTAACAACCGAAGATTTTTCCAGACTGCCTCATTTTTCGACCTCTCATGCCAAGCTCGCAAAAGTCCAAAAAATTGTTGAGCAAGTTGGATATGCTTAAAGACCTCATCCACTTCATCTAAACCCAACACAATAGGGGCGTTAATCGTTGGTAACAAATATCGCTGAAAGTAATTTGTACACTTGTTATTGCTACCCAGAACGCCCTTCCAATAATCACCTAGCTTATCTGGTAGATTCAATTCATTAGTGATACTGGCGCAAAACCACTGCAAAAACTGCTCCAAGCTGTCAAGAAATTCTGCATCTGCTAACTGAAAATTCAAAGATGCAGTTTGATAGCCTTTTTGACTAGCATGGCTAAGAATCCGCGACATTAACGAGGTTTTGCCCATCTGCCGAGGAGCTTTAATCCGAATTAAGGCACCAGGTTGGAGAATAGTCTCATAACAGTCTGCTTCAATCGGCGGACGCTCAACATAGAATTGAGAATCTAGAGGTACTTGTCCTTCTGGATTCTCTAAGAATACTGGTACAGCTTGTATTCTTTGCCTATCCTCAACTGCATTCCTAATTTTCAAAACTGGTGTCGAATATTCTGGAATGCTTTCTATGTCAATGGCACTACAGCCAAACTCGTATGCATCTTCATAGGATCTACCAGCTCCGAGTGCGTCATAAAAACCAACGGCAAACTTAATAGCTGCCCTATCTCCCAGCGCCTGATTCATCCCAATTACACAGTTAATATGTTGGTAAATTGCCTCAGCCTGTACTTCGCTATAGCAAGCGTTCAATAGAACACACTCAATCTTGTCCTTAAATAACTTAAATAATCTTGCCAGCGATTCTGTGTTTACCAGCTGCATTTGCCCTGCATTATCTTCCAAGGCTAAACCTTCATCCCCTGCACCATGTCCGCAAAAATGGACAATCTGAGGTTCGCGATCTAAAAGTGCCCGACGCAAATCATCAGTACGTACTGCCAATTTAGCGATAATTTCAAACTCGTCTCTGCTTTTAGAACGTTCCAACCCAGCCTGAATTTCTCTTACTTCCTCATTCAAGCGCAACTGGTTTGTATTCGTAGGATTAGCTGACAAAATTAGGATTTTTTTCACAACGATATCAACTATTAAACGCAGGCTTATTACCTAGACGTAGTTTACTACAGTAAATATCTGGTAAATTACTGTTAAACCACTACTTTTATCAGACAAATAAATAATTTTGACTTCATTATGAATGTAAATATATCGTTCCAGGACTTTTTGGCTTATGAACTGTGGTTATTGATTAACAAAATTTTGTTCTCTATAGAAAGTAATTAAACTACTGAAAAAGTTTATTATTCAGCACTATTTTTAGGAAAAAGTTATGGCTAAACTTGTTGCGATCGGCGATAGTTTGACACAAGGTTTTCAAAGTGGAGCAATTTATAGAACTGATTGGTCTTTTCCAGCGATAATTGCTCGTTCGATGGGCTTAGAACTGCCTAATGATTTCCGCATACCCCGATTTCCTGGAAGTGGACTACCTCTTAATATCGAAGAGGCTTTGCGGTGGATGAAAACTCAATTGGGTGCAGACATTGACCTTAGTGAGTGGATAGTTCGATTTCCTGTGCTATTGGGACGATTCCTTGATGAGGTAGAAGACCTGTACGAAAGAGGAACAGGGTCTCGTCCAGCTGCCTTTGGGGGTGTTTATCACAACTTGGGAGTTTGGGGATTTCGAGTCGCTGATAGCTTCACCATTACTCCTAATTATTGTCAAAAGGCAATTGAGAATGAAGAGGGATGGATACAAGATGATTTTTTAGGGCTGCCGACGGCATCAATGTACCGTACTGCATTGAGAGTTCTCAATCCCAAACTACGTCGAGAGCGAATGGACTGGACACAGCTAGATAATCTCAAACAGATTGTCAATGAAGAAGGGGTAGAAAACCTAATTCTCTGGTTTGGCGCTAACGATTGCTTAGGAACAGTCCTCGACTTAGAGCTGAAAGATATGGAAGATACTAACGTTACTACCGATGCGATCGCCAGAAGAAAATGGAATTTAACTAATTCCCAAGTCTTTCATCATGATTTCACTCAACTTGTTGAAAAGGTGAAGGGAATAATTCCCAGCGATACAAAAGTTTTCGTCGGTACAGTACCCCATGTCACAATCCCACCTGTGACTCAAGGAATACCACCGTTTGATGGCAAGTACTTTCAGTATTATGGTCGTTTCTTTGCCAAAAAAGAAAATTTTTCCCCTCTTCTACAAAAACATCTAGAACGCCAGAAAATCCAGCAAATCGATGCAAGGGTTGACAGTTTTAACCAATCAATCCGGGATATTATCAGACTTCAGAGTAATAATTGGCACGTTATAGATACTTGTACCATTCTAGATGCACTAGCCGTCAAGAGAAACGAGATGCTTGACGCACCCGCCCGCCCTCTCATAGACTACTACGCAGCTCGAGGACTTAGCGATCACCCGCTATTGCGACTTTCTCCAATACCAAGTATTCTCCGCTTAGATGTACGTGATGGCAACAGATATGCTGGAGGTTTATTCAGCTTGGATTGTGTCCATCCCAGCACAATAGGTTATGGAATAGTTGCTGAAGCATTTTTATCTGTTATGAAGCAAGCTGGAGTCTCTGATACTGACCCAGTTCGTATCAACTGGAATGAAATTATTGCCCATGATTCACTGCTTCAAGTTCCTCCACTACTGTGGGAGAACATCATCTCCGCTGCCGAGAAGAATTCTATCCTGTGGGATATTATTTTCAGAGTTATTTACTAAATAGTAAAGTGATGGATTAAGTTTACAACCTAAGCTTGACTAAATTCAAGGTGATTTTATATTACCTCTATCACAAGAAGCATTTATAAATTTCAAATTGTTGATTTTCTAAATAGATTGCAAGATTATTCTCTATCGCAATTTGCATAATAAAAATAATCTAAAAAATTGCTCAGAGTCATACTAAGTCTGTAATCCTCTCTTAGTGTTAATTATGGGTCTATAATTAGGTTTTTTAAATTCAAGTAAACCTAATCAATAGTTAATGATGGTTATTTTTCCAATTTACTGAAAAAATTTGTCATGAGTAAGATGCACCATTACCCATAGACAACTAAACTGTCATACTAATTGATGAATTCGTGAAAATAATTTTGTAATGGAGTTTGATATGACTTTAGCAAGTCCTCCACAAACAAAGCCTTTATCAGATGAAGAATTGCAAAAGATGAACGCCTACTGGCGTGCAGCTAATTATCTTTCTGTAGGGCAAATATATCTTCTCGACAATCCACTTTTAAGAGAACCACTGAAACTAGAACATGTCAAACCCAGATTATTAGGTCACTGGGGAACAACACCAGGGCTGAACTTCATCTATGTTCATCTCAACAGGGTAATCAAAAAGTATGACCTGAACACCATATATATTGCTGGGCCAGGCCATGGGGGCCCTGGACTGGTAGCCAATACTTACTTGGAAGGCACTTACAGCGAGTACTACCCTAACATTTCCCAAGATGCTGAGGGCATAAAGAAACTTTTCAAACAATTCTCATTCCCAGGTGGTATCCCCAGCCACGCTGCACCGGAAACCCCCGGTTCTATTCATGAAGGTGGTGAACTTGGTTATGCCCTTGTCCACGCCTACGGTGCTGCTTTCGATAATCCTGACTTAATAGTTGCCGCTGTTATCGGTGATGGCGAAGCTGAAACAGGTGCTTTAGCCACTAGCTGGCACTCCAATAAATTTCTTAATCCTGTCCATGATGGTGCCGTACTTCCTATTTTGCACCTGAATGGGTATAAAATTGCCAACCCAACGTTACTTTCACGGTTAAGCCATGAGGAGCTAGAGAGCCTATTTATCGGCTATGGTTACAAACCTTATTTTGTCGAAGGCTCCGAACCCGCAGATGTCCATCAGCAAATGGCAGCAACTTTAGATACAGTAATTACAGAAATTCAAAGCATTCAGAGAGAAGCCCGCATACATGGTTTCAGCGAACGTCCGCAGTGGCCAATGATTGTGATGCGAACCCCCAAAGGTTGGACAGGCCCCAAGGATGTCGATGGGAAAAAGACTGAGGGGTACTGGCGATCGCACCAAGTTCCTTTCGGCGATCTAACCCACAAGCCAGAACACCTAAAACTCTTAGAAGAGTGGATGAAGAGTTACAAACCAGAAGAACTCTTCGATGCTAACGGCAAGCTGATTCCCGAATTAGCAGAACTGGCTCCCAAAGGACATCGACGCATGGGTGACAATCCCCATACCAATGGCGGTATTTTATTGCGCGACCTGAAGATGCCAGACTTCCAGGACTACGCCGTAGATGTTCCCCATCCGGGCAAGGTTGAAGCTGAAGCAACCAAAGTAACAGCTAAACTCCTGCGAGATGTCTTTAAACTCAATAAAGAAAGTCGCAACTTCCGCATATTCGGCCCCGACGAGACTCAATCCAATCGTCTAGATGCTGTGTTTGAAGCCACAGATCGCACCTGGGTTGCTCAAATCCTCCCAGAAGACGAACACCTATCGCCCAATGGTCGGGTGATGGAAATTCTCAGCGAAACTAGTTGTCAAGGATGGTTAGAAGGCTACCTACTTACAGGTCGTCACGGATTCTTCTCCTGTTATGAAGCCTTTATCCACATAGTGGACTCTATGTTCAACCAGCACGCCAAGTGGCTCAAAACTACCCTTGATATACCTTGGCGCAGACCAATTGCTTCCCTCAACTACCTCCTGACCTCGCACGTTTGGCGGCAAGACCACAACGGCTTCTCTCACCAAGATCCCGGTTTTATTGACCATGTGGTTAACAAGAAAGGAGAGATTGTTCGGGTGTATCTTCCCCCCGATGCCAACACTCTATTGTCAGTAACTGACCATTGTCTAAGAAGTCGTCACTATGTCAATGTCATCGTTGCGGGTAAGCAACCTGCACTGCAATACCTCGACATAGATGCTGCCATTAAACACTGCACCAAAGGCCTCGGCATTTGGGAATGGGCAAGCAATGACCAAGGTAGCGAACCAGATGTAGTAATGGCTTGTGCTGGGGATGTTCCCACCTTAGAAACCTTAGCTGCTGTGGACATCTTGCGCCAGAACTTCCCTGAGTTGAAGGTGCGGGTGGTGAACGTAGTAGATTTGATGACACTACAGCCAAAAACCGAACATCCTCATGGTTTAAGCAGCAAAGACTTCGACACAATTTTTACCACCGATAAACCGATCATTTTCGCCTTTCATGGCTATCCCTGGTTGATTCATCGCTTGACTTACCGCCACACCAACCACAAAAACCTGCATGTGCGCGGCTACAAAGAGGAGGGAACCACTACCACACCCTTTGATATGGTCGTTCTTAACGACCTCGATCGCTTCCACCTCGTCATGGATGTAATCGATCGCGTACCCAAACTAGGTTATAAAGCAGCTTATGTTAAGCAGCATCTACAAGATAAGCTGATCGAACATAGGCACTACATTTCGGAACACGGCGAGGATATGCCGGAAATTCGTGAATGGAAGTGGCCGTACTGAGGAAGTAGGACAGAAAAAGACACGGAGAAGGAGAGACGCGGTGAACCAGCGCTGCGGAGGGAGACCCTCCCGCAGGCGACTGGTGAACTCGAAGGGGGACGCGGAGAAAGAACTATCCGTGTCTTTGCATCCTCATCTCCTCGCGTCCCTATGTCCCCGCGTCCCCCTGTCCTCTTCTCCTGCCTCCCGCCTCCCAGATAGGCTTAAGCTGGTATTTGAGATTTCAATGCTTCTTAAAATGCCTAATCAAGTTTGGTTATCACAGTTGCAAAAACACCAAGCGATCGCAGTCATCCGCGCCCCAACATTTGAATTGGGACAGCAAATGGCAATGGCTGTAGCATCTGGAGGAATGCAGCTAATTGAGATTACCTGGAATAGCAATCGCGCCGCCGAATTAATTAGTCAACTACGTTTCAAGTTACCTGAGTGTACTATCGGCACTGGTACGCTGTTTAATGTCCAACAACTGCAAGCAGCGATCGCTTCTGGGGCACAGTTCCTCTTCACACCCCATGTCGATCCGGCAATGATTCAAGCCGCAGTCGAAAAAGATATAGCTATTATCCCCGGAGCGCTCACTCCCACGGAAATTATCACTGCTTGGACTCAAGGCGCTAGCTGTGTGAAGGTATTCCCCGTACAAGCGGTGGGAGGGGCTAGCTATATCAAAAGTTTACAAGGCCCTCTAGGTCACATTCCCTTGATTCCGACTGGCGGTGTCACCCTGGAAAATGCCAAAGAATTTTTACAAGCAGGGGCGATCGCTGTGGGTTTGAGTAGTGAATTATTTCCTAAACATCTGGTAGAGGATGGAAATTGGGAAGCGATCGCTCAACAGGCAAGCAACCTCATTCAACAATTAGCATAGATTAGAATGAAATTATACAAAACCCATACTTATAGAAGTCATTGGCTGCAAAGTAGTTTGAAAGCTGAAAAACTTCTTTAAGCTTCGTCATGTGAGGAGATCGACGATGAGAAGTATGACTAATACTAACTGGACGCGTCACTTAAAACTATTCCTGGCTGCTACAGCACTGTCCTTGAGTGCGATCGGTGCTGGAACTGGTCAAGCTTGGGCAGTTTCAGGCAAACAGACGATTGCACAATCCATTCAAACTTTACAAAAATCAGATCGACGCTGGATTCAAATCAATCTTTCAAAGCAGCGACTAATAGCTTGGGAAGGTAGGAAACCTGTTTATGCAGTCTTAATTTCCTCAGGCAAAAAATCTACCCCGACTCGCGTTGGCACTTTTAAAATTCAATCCAAGTACAAGTCTACCCGGATGCGGGGAGAAGACTACAATGTTCCCAACGTCCCTTTTGCTATGTTTTACCAAGGAAACTACGGTATTCATGGTGCATACTGGCATCGGAGATTTGGCACTCCAGTCAGCCACGGTTGCGTAAATATGGCACCAAATCATGCTAAGTGGCTATTTGAATGGGCATCGCTGGGGACACCAGTAGTCATCCAAAAGTAGTGAGTGGGAAGCAGGGGGAGAAAATAATTTTAAAGGTTTCTTTCCCTACACCCTTTTCAATTCAAACCTAATAAAAAGCTATTTTAAGCAAAATTATAAATAACTAGAAATCAAGACAATTGAGCGATTTATGAGGAAAATTCTACAAGTAATCTCCGGACTGAGAATAATTGAAATTGAAATAAATAATAGAAGAGAAGACTCATATTATCTGCGCTAGAAAATAAGCGTAAATCCTGATAAATCCTGTTTGAAATTACCAGAGCAAGTTATTGAGTTCGGGAAGTTTGCATCTACTCAAGTGGCAAGTGCGATCTCAAGGAGCTAATGCAGACCATAGTCCAATCTGCAAATGAGCGATCGTATGAGACTTGTAGAAGCATCGGTGTAGAAATATTAGGAGCCGTTCCAGGAACCTTGTACTACTCAAGTAAGTGGCTCCCGATCAACAAACTGATGTGCATTTTGAACAGACACGACGAAAGTTGTCTGATTGGCAAAAAATGTGTCAATTCCAGGGACTGGGTAAGAACTTTGTGGGGAAATATTGCGCCGCTGAATTCCTAGATTTGCATGAGAGCCTCAGTTTACCTACAGGAAGCCTCTTTGCGTTTTAGGACTTCTTTCAATGTGCTGAAACAAGCAAGCTTAATATAAAGGGTGATGCAACATGCAAAGTTGGATACGTTGCTCAAGAATCTGTACAGGTGCGGTATTGATCGTGGCAGCTTTGGTTTCTTGGTTGCCACCAACGACAGCCGATCCCACTTCAGCTACAGCCAGTGCTGCGTCAGCAAATAATAACAGCATCACTATCGCTCAACAAACATCCCAACCTCGTAGGATTGAAATTGACTTATCCGAGCAACGCTTACGAGCATGGGAAGGTGAAGAAATAGTGTATTCATTCCGAATTTCGACAGGAAAGCGCTTAACTCCCACACCCACAGGAAAGTTTCGGATTAACTCTAAGTATCGTACTGACCGGATGCGAGGCAGGGGCTACGATATTCCAGATGTCCCTTACACAATGTATTTTCATCGTGGCTATGCCATTCACGGTGCTTACTGGCATAACCGTTTTGGCACTCCAGTTAGCCATGGTTGCGTGAATTTGCCAGTCAAACAGGCTCGCAAGCTTTATAACTGGTCTTCTGTAGGGACTTTAGTAGTAGTGCGTAGGTAGCATTCGTATTGCATATTTGAATAAAAGATCTTGCACCAAGCGAATGAAGTCGCGGCTACACAGGCAACCCTGATTTTCCGTTAGACTAACCTGCGGGAAGCCGCAAAGCGTCTACGTTTGTATAGCCGCGAATTCCATTCGTCGGGGCTAGGTGGAAGATATGAGTTATACCAATTCGCCAAAATAGGGCAACAGATAATGACGCGGGGAGGTGGAGATTGATCTGTTGCGAGATTATAGAGAATTGGTATTACGGGGTCAAGAAATCTAAATGATCTCCGTGTTGGGAGCGAAGTTCTTCTAAGGAACCTTCAAGCTTCAACTTACCCTGCTCCAGTAACACAATCCAATCAGCTTTATTGATTACTCTGGGACGGTGACTGATCAAAATTGTGGTTTTTCCTTGACGATGGGATAAAAGCTGATGCAAAACTTTCGCTTCACTTACAGGGTCAAGTCCAGAGGTTGATTCATCTAAAATCAGGATGGGTGGATCGTTGACAATCGCTCGTGCAAGTGCTAATCGTTGTCTTTGTCCTCCAGAAATGTTTGTGCCAAACTCACCTAAGACAGTTTGATATTTGTCGGGTAGTTTACTGATGAACTCATCAGCGGCAGCAATCTGGCAAGCTTTGACAATTTGCTCAAACGTCGCGTAGGGAGAACCCAAGCGAAAGTTTTCTACGATTGAGCGACTCCAAAAATGAGCTTCTTGAGGAACAAGTACTACCTGCTGCCGCAAACAATCAAGGGATATATCTTGCAGGTTATAAATTCCAATACGGATATTACCAGACTGAAGTGAATATAAACCTGCAATTAATTTAGACAAGGTACTCTTACCGCAACCTGATTCACCAATTAAGGCAGTTACTTTACCAGCAGGAATTGTGATGGAGAAATTTTCTAATAATTCCGGTCTACCAGGGTAATGAAAGGTCACTTGAGTGCAAACAATTTCAGCCTTGCCAGGAATTTCAAGCCAGTGTTTCTTAGCGTCATCTAGAGTCTCAGGTGTAGAAGTAATGACTTCCTGCAATCTTGAAGTAGCTGTCTTCACCCGTGTAAATTCATCGACAAAATCAACTAATGAGCCGATTAAAGACCCAACATTTCGATTTAGGCTAGTAAAAGCTAGTAATTGACCAATGCTTAATTCTTTACTAATTGTTAAATTACTACCATACCAAAGTAAAGCAACACTACCAATATCGGAAACTATACTAGAGAATATGTTGTTGACAATACTAATTTGCACAGTCCGGAGTGTAAGGTTGGTCAAGCGATTAAATCTGCTTTGAAATTCTTCCCAAAACTGGGGAGCAGCAGTAGTTGTTTTGATCGTCAATGCCCCTTTAAAAGTTTCTACTAGAATACCTTGATTTTCTGCTTCCAAAACTAACACATTGCGGTTTTTCCGCTGAAGTGCTGGTAAGAAAATCACAGTAGATAAAGTCATTGTTAGGGCAATGAAGATACCGACTAAAGTCAGTTTCAGGCTATAAAACAGCATGAAACTCAAAGAAACTACGGCAATAAAAAATTCACTAGGTAAACTAATAACCGTTCTTGAAATTAATCGGTTAATTTCGTGAATATCTCTGAGTCGGCTGACGATTTCACCACTACGACGAGTTTCGTAATAAGTCAGAGGTAATTGCAAAATTTGTTGCCCAAACTCTAGAATCAGTCCTAACTCGAAACGTTGAGCAAAGTGAGCGATCAAGTTCTTTTGCACTAATGTTAGACTTCTTCTGACCAAGGCAATTACCATTACTGCTAGGGCGACACCAGCAAGTAACTGCGTATCACCCCGAATTAAAACATCATCCGTCAAGATTTGGATCAAAAAAGGCGAGGCTAAAGAAAGTAAACCAATTACAAAAGCGCACAGTAAAGCCTCAGCAAGAATGGCTCGGTACAGCCATAGGCGCATCAGCCATTTTCCAAAGCTGTCAACTTGCTCATTAGATTGGTTAAAAAAGCGGCTAGGGTCTGGTTCTTGTAAAAGTATTACCCAATCTTTCCAACCCTCCATTAACTGCTGTTTGGACAGATAACGCATACCCACCGCAGGATCGGCAATGACATACTTACTGCCACGCTGCCCATATAAAACAACCCAGTGATAACCCTTCCAGTGAATAACTGCTGGCAAGGGTATTTGATTTATCTTAGGTAGAATTTCTGAGGATGCTCTGACCGAGCGAGCATTGAAACCTAGTGACTCTGCGCCTCGCCTTAAACCTAATAATGTAGTTCCCAGTTGCCCAGTGCCTACTGCTTCACGGACGCGGTTGAGGCTCAAAGCCAGCCCGTAATATCTTGAAATAGAAGCCAAACAAGCAGCGCCGCAGTCGGCTTCACTGTGTTGTAAAACAATCTGGTATTTCATTGGCAATCACTACAACATCACTGTTCGCATAAATCCAACGTAGTATAAATGTCTTCCGAGTTAGCATTTAAATAAGGATGTTGTAATTCAATTCCCAGCATGGAGAAGCGTTGGTAGATTGACATCATCCGACCCTCTATCGAGTTATCGCCTTTATGCCAAGCATCTAGCAAACCATCAGCAACGATTTGGCAACGATGCGTACCAAATCTTTCTTTGATGGAAGCATTGCTATCTGGCTCCTCTGCCAAACCTAACCCTGGTGCTAGAAACTTTGTGAATAGAGGTAGCTCTGGTTGAAAATGCGTAGGCAAAGTCCACCGCAGGCATCGCTGTTCCTGATAAATCTTTTGGAGAATTGGTCGGACTATGTGGTAATCACTTCGGTCAAAGCAAAGAATTCCTGAGTCGTAGCATTTGTAACTAGCAGCTTCAGATACAACCTTGAAGGTAAAAGGAATTCTCACTTCGTTCAGTTGCTGCGTTAAACTTTTCATCATCGCCAGCGCACCTTCGGGGCTGAAATTGAAATAGATGCACGTAGTCTCAAGCTGACCACGCTTGGCTGGCCCAGCATTACCTACTGCTAGATAATACCCAGTTTCAAGCAAGTTCTGAGGCATTCGGATTGCAACTATGTCACCTGTAGTAGCAAGTTTCTTTCCTAGTTGTAGTTCATGGTCGGGCTGAATGTGCAGAGTCAAATTATTCTTTTTCACTGCAAGGCTACCATCATTCTCCTGCTTCAGCACCAACCATCCTGGGTCAAAGTAGCCTTCTCCACTATTATTGGTATGTAGTTGCCAGTAAAATGCTGAGTTTTGCCCACTCGCTGTATTTTTCTCAGAATTTAGCGACAACTTAGCCGAACTGGTATCAGATGTAGAAGCAATGTCTGCGTCGCCTTTGAAATAGATGTCATAAAGATAGCTTCGCAGTTGCAGGCTGAGATACTGACGCTGAAGTTCTAGAGGTAGTTGTTGAAAACGAGTTACTACACCTGGCGGAAGTTCCATAGGTGCGTATTTTGGATGACTAACACAGAAGTTAGATTGAATCTGAACGTGAACAGCGATATCTTGAAGAGCATTAAGCGATCGCTCAAAAGTAGAATCTGGTGGCTGATTTGGTAGAGAATCCAGCAATTGCATAAATTTTAGAGTTACGACTAAAAACACTCAGGCGGGAACACGACTAAGAGAAGTTAGTTCAGACACAGTACTGCCAAAAACAATCTGATTTGATTGCTCCGGCTCGCACAACAATGTCTTGGCAACTTGAAGCATACAAATAGCGATGTTGTCAAAAGGCTCTTGATGATGCAGCTTTAGCTGAATTTTTTTAATCAAAGCAAAACCAGTAAATTGTACGACTCGTCTGTAAAAATCGGGGCGGCGCTCTACAATTTCTGGAAAACGAGCGAGATAAGCTTTAGTTAGAGCAACAATAGATGGATGAATTACATCGAACGGAGTTGTAGCTAGATGCAAAGCTGTTTCAACATCAAGGTCTGTAGTAATCACCAAGCTACTTAGCCAAATTTTTAAGTAGTTGGCAACGATTGTTCCTAAATCATATGCAGGGTCTCCCCAACTACACCTCTCCCAGTCAATCAGGCGAACGATGCTGTTAGTTAATGGCTCTGCTGTTGAGGAGGCTTGCTGCCAGTGAGCGTATAGCAAGATGTTGTCCAACTTCAAGTCATCGTGTGTCAAACAACATGCTTGGAAAGCAGTGCTGAGTTCTGCAATTGTCTGTCCTAGGCTTTCATAACGTTGATAAAGCTCAAAAAACTTTAGTCCATCTATACAAACTCGACCAAACACTTTGGGTGTAAGCCGTTCTAATCCGCGAAGCAAGTTAGGAGGTTTGTCAAAATCTTGGCAACTTTGGCAAAAGAAGTCTTTGTACTGCTGACAATCTATGGTGCTGCGATGAACTACGGCTAGACTCGCTCCAATTGAGGCAGCAATTTCAGTTGGGAAAATATGCTCTTGAGTATAAAAATCTCTCAGGTCACAGTAGTCGTTGTAGTAGTTGAAAACAATAATTGAACAAATCGGGTCAAAATGGATTGCCTCTGCTACTAGGGGACGAATATGAATCAGTTCTGGAAATGTTTGTAATAACTGTTGAAATCGCCATTCGTGCAAAAATTCACCATTAGTCTTGCCTTCTTTGTCATGACACTCTTGCTTAACTAAAAAATGGCGATCGCCCGAAAAACTTACTAGCAAATTAAAGTTTTTACAGCTCTTTGATTTTATCTCGTGTGAATATTGCTCTTCTAACTGCCACAGTTTCTGTATAACTAAATAATCTACAACATTTTTAAAACTTAATAAAAATGGTTTCTCCATGATTAATTTTATTTTTGATTAAAAAATTAATAATTACATTTATTTTTAGTAATTTAAAATAGGGTTTTTATCATCGATTTGGTAGCGATGTTAAAAACCCTATTCACAATTAATCAAATCAAAATTAGTGCCTTAACTTTCAAAAAACACAAGACAGGAAGAAAGACAAAAGAAGTGTTTCTTTCATTTGTTAATTGTGCTTTTTGTGCTAGTTCAAGGCTCACATCTTGCACCTGATGATGACAATTTCAGCTACTTTTAGAGAACGCCCAAAGGTGAACTCGAAAGGTACAAAGACCGCCTCCGTAGGCTCTGAAAGTCTTGATTTTCGATAGTCTTCAGGTAGAAATAGTTTATTTCCCTGCGACTTTTAATCGTTCAAGCAAGGTGCAAGATATGAGTTACAGAAGCACTAATTTTTCTGAGCCGCAGCTGTATACTAACCGAAAAAATTGGCGTAAACAGGAAGTCTTAATGGTAGCAAGGGTTATAGCAGCCACTAGATTTTTTTGACTTTTTGGATTTTTTGGATTTTTTAGATTTACTAGACTTACTACTTCCATAACAGCCAGTTCCGCCTGTAATTACAGACTCATCTTCTGGCGATAAATCAGTCAGTAAACTTTCAGAACCAAAAAAGAGATTAGAGATTAAATTGTTAGCCATTTCCACTTTCCTATTCAAAAAATTTGTTGAGGCTAGATTTTTATCTAACCTTAACTTTTAGATTACCAGCTCTTAATTGAAATAGAGTACCCGTGTCTATAATATTTTGTTATTAAAAAATAAATTTATTTACGCTTTTAAAACTTGTTAGTTAAAATTTATATGCTAAGAAAAAAGTAGGAAAAGTAGGAAAAGTAGGGGAGTATTAAATTTAGTTAATTGTGAGTAATTATGAACTAAGTCTCTAGAATACTTGCCATTCAGAACTTTAATGCTAGTAGATAAAGTAGGAATGATAATCAATAATAAATATTGTTAAGATGAGTAAGTGGGTTAAGTGACTAACTATATCCACTGATAGATATAAACCAAACTAATACTACGTCTAAGTGTTATTTACAAATAAATTATTTATTATACTAATGCTCTTAAGCGGGTATAGACTATTTTGTTTTCTTATTAAGTGTTTTCACGATTTTATTATCTGTAGATTTAAACAAAACAAGTACTAATTATTACTTCAACTAAAATTCAGTATTTTAATAGTTTTTTATAAAAAATAATTTCATAAATTAATTTTTAATTTTTGAAATAAAAAAGTAAGAAAAGTAGGAACTAGTGCTTCACCGCAGTGGCTCCTCTTGACTAGACTTCTTGCATAAGTCGGGAAAAGGGTAAGGGGAAAAGGGGAAAAGTTTTTGTATTTTCCCCTTCCCCTTTAACATGCATCCCTTTTCCCACCTCTTGCAAAAAGCACTTTTGCAAGAGGTCTACTGTGGACAGCTTTAGCTGAAAAATGGGGCATGATAAAATTTACGGGAGCGAAAAACGCCCCCGCAATATATACAGCAGAATTAAATTAAGTAGGTCGGTGTAAATATTTATCGTCAAGGTAAGGCAGAGGAGCCACTGCGTTGCGGAGGTTCCCTCCGTTGTAGCAAGTGGCGTGGCAGAGGGCAGAAGGTGAGGCAGCCCCCGTCTTGGCGCTTTGCGTCGATGGGGGACTGCCATTAGCGCAGCGTTAGCGAGGAACGAGCGTCACCCGAAGGGCAGAAGTAGAGAGGGTTTTAGCTAACTTTACTTTCCGTTACATAGTTCTGTTTATTTGCAGCGTTCTACTTATTTCTTAATAATTTACGTTTAATGTGGATTAGATGCTAAAATCCTATATTTTTCGTAGAGACGTAGCATTGCTACGTCTCTACAGTACGCAGAATTGTTGATATATCGTTGATTTTCATAATTCACATCAGGCGTAATTTATAAATCTGTTAACAGTCTTGCTTTTCTAAGAATAAATGTAAGTATTGTCTCTTGATTGGAGATGATATTTGCTGTGACTTCCATTCCGGGTTGGATGGGATAAGAGCGATCGCCCCTCAGCAAATAAGGTCTTTCTGGCTGTATTGTTACTTCATAGTAAGGTGCGGCTACGCTAGTTGCACCAATTGGAGGTGTAATCACATCGGGAGAAATTGCTGTTACAGTACCTTGAAGTACGCCGTAATCAGGATAAGGATAGGCAGAAAACCGTAGTTGAGCTTTGCCATATTTACAGTCTGAAATTTTTTCTTCTTTGCAGTCTCTAACTTTGCTAATATCTTGAGCCGCTACGCGAGCCATAACTACTAGTGAGGTATTACTGGGAGCAATTTGGGTAATTGTTTCTCCAGATTTCACTACCTGGCTAGGGTTGCGTAAATTCAATTTGAGGATTGTGCCAGAGGCCGGAGCAAGAATCAGCGTCTTGTGAACTTCAATTCCAATCTGTTGCAATTCTTGAATATTACGATGGAGTTCGTTCCGAATTTCAACTTGACGCTGAAGCAGTTCTTCTCGTTCTTTGTCTAAGGTGGCTAGGCTGGCCAAACCTTTAGCCCTTTCTTGGGCAATTTGCTCAGTCGCTATTGCCACTAATGCATTACTAGGATTGAGGGTAGTTTTAGCTCGTGTCATTCGAGCTTGAGCAGCTTGGAAAGCTTGTTCTTTCTCTTTGATTTGCAGAGTCGTAATCGCCCCTGTGTTTCCCAGTTGCTGATATCGTTTCATCTCCTCCTTAGCTAATTCCAAGCTGGCTTCGGCTTCTTGCACTTCTGTCTGAGTGACGATTTGCCGATCTCGATAGTCCCGTTGGCTATGACTGAGGTTAGCTTGAGCAGCGGCAATACTGCGGTTCATTAAGCTCGATTCAGCTAAGCGCCTACTGTCAAGAGCTTTTAACTGAGCAGTGATTTGAATCAATTGACTTTGGTTGTACTGTATGTTCCCTTGTAATTGATTCTTTTGAATTTTGAGGCGGGAATTATCTAAGTAAGCGATCGCATCTCCTTGTTTTACCACCTGATTTTCTTTTACTAAGATTCTTGTAACCATTCCTTCTGTTGCTGCCTGAACGATTCGCAGTTCTCCAGCGGGACGGACTGTAGCAGTAGCTTTGACGATGGTATTGTATTTAACGACAGCAGCGAGCATGACAGCTACGCCAACTGTCCCAACTAAAAATAGTCCGCCTAAAGTTGTCCAAAGGCTGATAGGGGGAACAAACTCATCATTTTGGATGGGACGAAGAAGAGTTGGATTAGGTTCAGTCAGCATCAGCAATAAACCTAGTGTGGTTAAATCTTAAGTATTCTATTTGTGTATTTGATTAATTGTTACTAATTAAGATTATTAATATTTGCTACTACGTTATTTTCTCGTCATTGCGAAAAAAAGGCAATAGTATAAAAGAATATTTCAGCTTATTGATGAGCCTGGTCTAACTTGAGGTCTTAAAACAGTTTGTCCTAATGCCATCAAATCAACACTAGAATTCAAACAGAAATTTCGCAAATTAAAAATCGGGATAATTCTGAGGATGTTTGAGAATTATCCCGACTTTTTTAAATGCAAAAGATATAGACGCACTCTTTGGCGCACTCCATTCGCAATCAACTATGTTCTACCTTAATAGCTTTTCTCAATCTTGACAAAACTAGCGCCAACTAAGATGGATGTCCTGATATGAAACTGTTATCCAATGCCCAGAAAACTAATGGCATCGGAATTACTTAAGCATTTGTAGGCTTCAAAAATAGCCACCCTACAAAGAATGTGGCCGCTGTAAAGAGTTGCGTCAGATCCAAAGCAGATAGATAGCCATCTGCGAATGAAGCAATACTGCGATCGGTAATGCCAAATACCCAAGATGAGAGGCCAAACAGCCAAATCCCATTTTTGAGATATCCAACGAAGTCCTTAGAGTCTGATTGTTGCTGGTCTTTCATGATCCTCTGTTTTTTGGTGAAGAATCTGCTGATTTATGATAAATTCTGCAAATCAAAAGTTCTTTTGATTCCTGGGATTGTATTTACACCTATATTAATAAATATTTCAGAAACTTGACTTCACTACCCAAAGGTACATCTGTCTACCTTGACATTCCTCCTTTGGATTTGTCATAGCCACAAGACCGTAATGCTTGAATTTGCAAACTTTTCGGTATTGATGTTGTATACTTTGTTTACATAAACATCACATAACTATATAAAAATTTATTTATAAAAATATAAAATACCTCCAAAGATAGATGTATTTCCAAATCAGTATCCAGAAAGTAATCTGCTTGGCAGGAAGATGTACTCACTAGGAAATTGTGTAACTCCAAAGCGCATCTCCATTAACTAAAAAAGTTAAAGAAGTGCGAAATATATTTATCTTCAGACTTCTTCCTTTAGATACTGCTCACTCAGGGGCAGAACTTAGTTCAATCAAAGAATGATAAAAACCAATTAATTTAGTTAATGACCGTCATCCAGTTCCAAAATTCATCTGATACACAGCAATGGCAAAAAAGCACTTTGCCGCAGTTAGGGCTAGTTTGTATTACTTTTTCCAAACAAGTACGCTTTCGGACAATGACGCGCACGCGTTACTTGAAACTATCTGATGTCGAACGTGAAAACGCCCTGAGAGAACTGTATCAGCATAATTTCCAACGCTTGCATGATGCTCTTTCATTTTGTCAGGATAATAAAATTCGGCTGTATCGTATCACCTGTGCTTTATTTCCCCTGAGTGACATGGAAGACGAAATCGGCGCGAACATATTAGAGGAAATGAGCGCTGATTTGAGCAAAATCGGTGAAAGATCGCAAGCATTGGGTATCAGAATGGTACTGCACCCAGACCAATTTGTAGTCCTGAGTTCCGATTCTCCGGAGGTAGTGCAAAATAGTATTAAAATTCTGGAAGGGCACGCCCGTACACTTGATTTGCTAAGTTTACCGCGATCGCCTTGGTCATTGATGAATATTCATGGTGGTAAATCTCAACGCACTGCACAACTGGTAAAGGTGATTTCGGAACTACCAGAAACAATTAAAAGCCGTTTGACCTTTGAGAACGACGAATACGCCTACAGTAGTGAGGAAATTTTAGCAGTGTGTCAGCAGGCTGGGGTACCAATGGTGTTTGATGCTCACCATCATATTTGCCATGAAAATTTAGATAACTATAATCATCCCAGTGTAGCGTCGATGTTTTACGCAGCGCGCGAAACTTGGGCAAACCCAGACTGGCAGTTAGTGCATATTTCCAACGGCGAACAAGCTTTTAACGATCGAAAACACAGCGACTTGATTACCGCTATGCCTGATGTCTACCACCAAGCACCGTGGATAGAAGTCGAAGCCAAACAAAAAGAAGAAGCGATCGCCCATTTGCGTTCTTGGTGGTTAATAGAGAATAATCACAAATGAAGCAGCTTATTGGCATGACAAGTGTCTTGGTGTGAAATCATCAATTAAGATATGGCGATCGCAATCGATTTTGGAACTAGTAACACAGTTATTGCTCGCTGGAATCCTGTGACCCAGCAGCCGGAAACCCTGAGTCTACCTGGGTTATCAATTCAGCAGAGTCTGAATCCACCATTGATTCCTAGTTTGGTTTATGTCGAAGAAGCCACACAAGGTAAAGTTTTAGTAGGGCAACAAGTACGCGATCGCGGTCTTGACCTCAAGGGCGAAGCGCGATTTTTTCGCAGCTTTAAACGGGGTATTGGTGCAGATATCCAAGGTTTCTTACCAGAACTAGATGGGCAAATTGTCACATTTGAACGAGTAGGGCAATGGTTCCTCACCCAAGTGATTGAACAACTAGCACCCCAAGAAGGCGGGTTAGATTCCCTAGTACTAACTGTACCCGTAGATAGCTTTGAAACTTATCGCCACTGGTTGGGTCAAGTTTGCCAAGGACTCAACGTCGAACAGGTGCGGATGCTAGATGAACCCACAGCCGCAGCTTTGGGTTATGGCTTGGCAGATCGAGAAAATATCTTAGTAATTGACTTTGGCGGTGGTACCTTGGATTTGTCCCTTGTGCAATTGAATAAAGGCGCGCAAGGAAGTACAAAGCCTGTGGGTTTTCTACTGAAGTGGGGTAATAAATCCTTGGCAGAAAACTCCAAACAAAAGGCAAAAACCGCCCGCGTCCTGGCGAAAGCTGGGCAAAATTTGGGCGGGACTGATATTGATAATTGGTTAGTAGATTACTTTGTCAAAACTCAAGGGTTAGCAGTAAGTCCTTTGACAACGCGACTAGCAGAACGCTTGAAAATTCAGCTATCAACCCAAAATCAAGCTAGTGAAGTTTATTTTGATGATGAAACATTTGAAAGCTATGAACTGGAATTAAACCGTGACAGCTTGGAAAATATCCTCAAAGAACATGCGTTTTTTGAGCTACTTGATGAGTCGATGACAACATTGTTGCAGCAAGCGCGACGACAGGGGATAGAACTTGCAGATATCAACGCAGTTTTGTTAGTCGGTGGTACCGTGCAATTGCCAGCAGTGCAAACATGGGTAAAGCAGTATTTTGAGCCAGAAAAAATCCGGTGCGAACGTCCCTTTGAAGCGATCGCCCAAGGTGCATTACAGCTAGCCCAAGGCGTAGAAATCAAAGACTTTCTCTACCATAGTTATGGTATCCGCTATTGGAACCGCCGCATTCAGCGCCACAACTGGCATCCGATAATTAAAGCTGGACAGCCATACCCCATGAGTCAGCCAGTGGAATTACTCTTAGGTGCTTCCTTAGAGAATCAACCCAGTGTTGAATTAATTATGGGAGAATTGGGAGTAGATACAGGCGGTGTTGAAGTATACTTTGATGGCGATCGCTTAATTACTCGCCGTCTAGACAGTGGTGAAATCAGTGTCAAACCCCTCAACGATAAAGAAGGTGCTAGAAGCATTGCCCAACTCACACCTCCAGGATATCCGGGAAGCGATCGGATTAAAGTTTTGTTTCAAGTTGATGAGCAACGCTTTTTACGAATCACTGTTGAGGACTTATTGACCAATGACACGCTATTAGAAAATCAACTCGTAGCACAGTTGAGTTAGATGTAAACACAAGCACAACAAATCAAAAGTCAAAAGCAAAATAAAAAATCATTAAATATTAAGCTTTTGAGTATTTCACAATCAAATAATTACTCTTATGGAGTAGGGCATCTTGCCCACTCCAAAAAATAAGAGATGGGCGAGATTGCAACCGTTGCATAGTTTTCACCCGCAGGCTTGACTTACCCATCTGCCGCGAGTTCAGCACATAACAGAAATCTCCCGCCTTTAACCCCGCGTACAAATCTCCGTCTGCCTGCCGCGTCACATAGGGAACTTCCAAATAAAAAAATAATCAATCGCTTGGGTGAGCAGGGTGAGCAGGGGGAGCAGGGGGAGAAGAAGTTGGATACTGGTATTGGATGCAGGAATTGAGTAATTTAATTATTAAATGTCCCTAGGTAGGGGAATCAGGAGGTAGACTGCCCCCAACTTGGTATGCGTAAGTCGGGCCTGATGCTGCGTTCATAGGAGAATTTATTGGCGATTGCAAAAATACTGACAATACAAGTTACACAAAGGCATAATATCATTGCCCCTCTGCAAGTCAATTTAAAAATAAATTGTGCCTCATGCTGACAGAAAGTTATTCTAAGTATTTAAGCAAAATTAATTACACAACGTCATTGCAAATGGAGCGTAGCGAAATGTTCGCCCTTGGCGTTCCCGTTCGCGTTAGCGTCTCCCAAGGAGAAGAGTAGCAGTCGCAAGGGTTGGGATTGCTACTCTGCGAGAACGCTTTCAGCGAACGCTTCGCTCGCAATGACTGTAGATATTTTTGTTCATTTACTTACATCTACGAGATAGCCTACTTTCGCTCAAGTGAAAGCTGCGTAAAAAAATTGATACAAATATAGTCAGACTTACCAACATCTACTTTACCTGATACCTTGCAACTACATGAGTTCCCAATCTGCTCGCTCTGACAAAATTCTGGTTGTCGATGACTCTCCTGATAACGTGTTTTTGATCAAAACGATTTTGGAGGAAGAAGGCTACACCATTAGCACAGCAGAAAATGGTATTTCAGCATTGACACAACTACAAGCATCGCCTTGCGACTTGGTACTGCTAGATTTGATGATGCCAGGGATGGATGGATACGAAGTCACCAGGCGCATTCGTGGGGATATAAAGATGCAGCAGCAATATATCCCGATTCTGCTGATTACGGCCCATGATGCGCCCAATGTGGCACATGGATTAGACTTAGGTGCTGATGATTTTATCCGCAAACCTGTGACTGTGGACGAGTTGCTAGCACGGGTGCGATCGCTCCTGCGGCTGAAGCACAGTATCGATGAACGTGATGAAATTGCCCGTCAGCGAGAAGATTTTGTCTCCCGTCTCACCCATGACTTACGCACTCCTCTAGTGGCGGCCGATCGCATGTTAATGCTGTTTGGGCAGGGTGCTTTGGGCACTTTATCACCGCAAATGCAGGAAGTGATTACCATCATGGCTCGCAGCAATCTCAATTTGCTGACTATGGTCAATACTTTACTAGAAGTTTACCGCTTTGAAGCAGGCCGTAAAACCCTTGCATTTCAACCAGTTCATCTGGCCAAGTTGCTAGAAGAGGTGGCTGGAGAACTAGCACCCCTAGCACAAGCCAAAGCACTGTCCATGAATCTAGATTTTTCGAAGGAATCAACCACAACCACAGTTATGGGCGATCGCTTAGAATTACATCGTCTATTCACTAATCTGGTAGGTAATGCTATCAAATTTACTGAATCTGGTTCAGTGACTATTCGCCTCACCGCTGTATTTTTGAGTAGCAAAATTAGGAATCCTGAATTGTCTTTGCCCTCTACAATCAGTGACTACATTACGATTGAAGTTGCGGATACAGGCCCGGGTATTCTTCCTGAAGAACAAGCCATCTTGTTTGAACGATTTCGTCAAGGCAGCCATAAGAGTTCTGGCAGTGGCTTAGGATTGTACCTTTCTCGCCGCATCGTAGAGGCACATCACGGTACTATTATTGTAAATTCCGAGTTAGGTAAAGGTAGTATATTCATTGTTAGCCTACCAATCAAACAATGAGGAACTTCTAAATGATGATTTCTGCAACTTATTGGTTACATAAATCATCATTTAGAAATCCAACCTAATAATTAAATTTTAAGCTATTAAATTTCTATATTTTCAGTAAATTAATATAGTAAAAACATTACAATTTAATTAAATGATAAAAGTTTTTGTATTGTAGGCTTAAAGTTTTTACTATTGATTTAATATCTACTTTACTAATCAAGTTTGAAGTGTGTTTTCTTAATGCTCGGCGTTAATTTTTGCTAAAGATTAGCTATAACCTTTACATTGAATCTAGCCGCCGACGTAATTGGCTGCTGAAGGCATCAATGACTGTAACTACTACTAGCAGCACCAACATCATGGTTGTGGCTTTGGTGTACTCGAAACCGTCAATGTAACTTTTCAACTGAAAGCCAATACCACCCGCACCGACTACACCCAACACAGAAGCAGCACGGATATTGTACTCAAACATCCAAAAGGTATAACCTAGTCCTAGTGGCAACACTTGAGGAAGAATGCCATATTGGGCAATTTGTAGCTTAGAGGCTCCCGTAACTTTCAAAGATTCTAGAGAACGAGGATCGACTGCTTCAATTGCTTGCTGATAGAACTTGGCAAGGTAGCCAATGGTGTAGATTCCCAAAGCTAAAGTACCAGCGGGCGCGCCTAATCCGGTGGCGGCAACAAAAATTAGCCCAAGAATAATCGAGGGGACGGAACGCACAGCATTTTGCAGTAAATTAGCTAGCGATCGCAACCAACCGGGAGCAACGTTGCTGGCACTAGCTACAGCAATGGGTAGAGAAAGAATTGCCCCAATGGTGGTTCCCCAAAGAGACATTTGTACAGTTTCTATTAGTGCCTTAACTGCAACATCTAAAACAGTGAAATCGGGAGGGAATAACCTAGAAATAAAATCGGTGATATAAGGAAAGCTAGATTGCAGCAACACAAAATCGACTTTCAGACCTCGCAAAGCCCAACCATAAACCAAAACAATAATTAATAGGATGAATAGAGGACTAACCCAAAAGTAGCGGCGTAATAATTTGGAATTAAACAAATAATTCATGATTTGTATATGCTCTCAACAATTGGCATCCACCAATAGGCAAAATGTTTACCAAGATTAATTTCTTCATTTTTAATTATTAATTGCTTACTCAACTGTAAACTTTAGCAAATTGAGTTTGCAAATTATCACAAAGTCCTTCGTAAACAACCCGTCCGGCATCTAAAACGATCGCTCGTTGGGCATACTTTGCTGCTATTCCCAAATCGTGTAAAACTGCCACAATCGTCATGCCTTGCTGGGTGTGCAACTCAGATAAAGTCTCCATTACCTGTTGAGATGCTACAACATCCAATCCTGTGATGGGTTCATCGGCTAAGAGAATTTGCGGCGATTGAATTAAAGCACGGGCGATCGCTACTCGTTGTTGCTGTCCTCCACTGAGTTGACTGGTTTTTTGATCGGCTAGCTGTCTTAAGCCCAACTGTTCTAGCAAATCTAATGCCAACAGGCGATCGCTTTTGGGAAATCCTAATAGTGTTTGCCAAGTTGTTCTCATTCCCAAGCGTCCGCACAATACATTTTCCAACGCCGATAATTGCCGAATCAAACCACCACCCTGAAACAACATACCAACATCGCGCCGAATTTTTGGCAGTGTTCGGGGAGTGATGGGCACACCATTAATCTGAATTTCACCTCGCACTGTTGGCACTAATCCAACCAGCGATCGCAATAGTGTTGACTTCCCCGCACCATTCAGTCCCAGCAAAACGACAAACTCACCTCGTTTGATCTGGCAATTAATGCCATTAAGTATAGGACGATTCAAAGATGCAGCGTAAGCTGTCTCTAAGTTGTGACATTCAATAACAAAATCACTCATCCTACAACCTCAATAATTGATAAAAGTTAGGAGGCAGGAGTTAAAAAGAGGATAGGAGGATAGGGAGTGGAGGAGATAGGGAGAATCAAGAGTAATTTTTGTATAATCTTTTCTTCTCCACCCCTCTGCCCCTCTGCCCCTCTGCCCCCCTGCTCCCCCTGCCTCCCCTGCTTTCCTATGGTGTTATGCCAACACGCTGGAGGGCTTCACGGATTGGTGCTAAGTGACGATTATGATCGACTCTTACCAATTCAGTAGAGTTGTACAAGTTGCTGAGTAGTTGGTTATTTTGTAACTGATTTAACTTGAGGAAGGCGTTGATGATTTTTTCTCTGTCGGTAGCAGGAACATCATCATCAATGGCGATGCCGTGAGCTGGTACACCGGAGATTTTGTGCAGTACGCGCAATTGATTCTTTTCTGCTGCGGTAATATACGGAGGGTTAAGAGCATATTCAGATACAACTGCTACATCAGCCTGACCCCGTACCACTGCTTGCAATGCTTTGCTGTAATTGCCACCGTAGGCAACTTGTCCAAAGAACCCATCCAAGCGATCGCGATCGGGCACGAATCCCTGTTTTACCAACTCGCTGACGGGAAAAATAAAGCCTGAGCCAGAAGTGGGGGAAGTAAAGGCCATTCTTTTGCCCCGCAGTTGTTCTAGGGTTGCTTTAGGAGTATTTTTGGTTGTGAGGTTACTCTTGTTGGGAACAACAAATATTGAGTTGTAAGTGTATCTTCCCGAATAAGTAGGGCGGACTTCGGCTAAGTACAGCTTTGCATTTGCCAATTGTTCGGCTTTCAAAGCCGGACGGCTGCTTAAGAAAGCTGCATCAGCCCGATTCGCTCTCAAAGCTTCTACAGCAGCTGTATCATCACCAATCTGTGCTTTGACTAGAATTCCTAACTCTCTTGATAAAAAAGCTCCTACGGCATTTGCTTTATTTTGCAAGTCTGCGGTATCAGAACGACCGGGAAATACAACTGTCAAAGTCTTCAGCTTTTGGGCAAGTAAGCGTGATGCCTGTTGATTAGCGGTGGGGTTAGCGCTCCTCGCCTGTACACCCCCAACTGTGCTGACCGCTAAACTTGTAAGCGCTATCAATGCCCCGCCAGCACCCAACAAGCCCTTTTTACTCACACTCATTTCCAACTCTCCATTAGGAACAATTCGCAGTATTTTTGCAAATTAATTTCAACTATTATCTAAAAAAGATTTATAGCTTTTAAGTGCAAAAGTCAATATAAATTGTGTGAAAGCTCGTTGAGAGTGCTGACTATTCGCAGTTAACAGTCAAAAACTTCAAATCTTCCCAATCCCCAATTTATTTCTTGGAGTTTCCTTAATTGTTTGAGGTCAGAGAATATTACTATATAAAACAATACTTTATGAATCTTAATAATGACTGGAACTACACAGCCGCTTGCAACTATAGCTACTTTTGAAAAACTTGTGTGGACTTGGCAGGGTCAAACCCTCTTACCTTCTGCCCTACCCTTTGAGAATGCTTTCAGCAAACGGGTTCGGTAGTCGCCCAGACGCTCGGTCACGTAGCGTCTTTGACAGGAGAAGACTCGCGCAATGCTTGCGCTAACGACGGCAACCCTTACGGGTGACGCTCGTGATGCTTGATGACTCGCTAACGCTGCGCTAACGGCAGTTTCTCTACTTGGGGAGACCCCAAGACCGGACTGCCTCACCGCCAAGACAGTAGCTGTCTCACCTCCTGCCTTGTCATAACGATAAATATTTACGCCGACCTACTTAATGCAAAACAATACAGTAAGCGATCGCCAAATTTTACTAAAGAGTTCTAAAATCAACATAAGTTTGATTAGTAATAACGCTTTTTAGTGAAGCGTGATAAAGTTTTTATTAATCACAACCACACAAACAAAGCATGAAGCGTAACCTAGTTTTTATTAGTTACGGCGAGAGAGACAAAGGATGGTTGGAAAAACTCCAGGACATGCTCAAACCAACCTTGCGGGGAGAGAAAATTTTAGTTTGGGATAACACACAAATCCCACCAGGTTCTCTAAGGGACGATGAAATTAATAATGCCTTAGCAACTGCAAAAGTAGCTGTGTTAATGGTGAGCGCGAATTTTTTAGCATCTGACTCTATTGCAGAGTATGAACTACCATCACTACTAGCTGCTGCTGCTCAGAAACACTTGAGACTTATTTGGATATATTTGAGTGCTTGTGAAGTGCCAAAAGAGATTAAAGCTTATGAGGCAGCGCATGATACTTCAAAGCCACTAAATCGCTTAGAACCAGCAGAGCAAGACCAAGTATTGCTAAGTATTTGTAAGAAAATTAAAAAAGCAGCAATTGCCCCAATTTACTCTACTTCATCTAGACAATATCAAGAAGTTATTAATAAATCAGAACCATTAAATAAGCAGTCTAATCCAAAGGTTTCTCGCCAGCAACTGCGACCAACTTCTTCCCAACGACCAATTCAGACACCAGCAATCAACACACAAAAAACAATAGCAAGACCACCTATAACTCGACTATCTATTTCAACAGTCGATAATGCCGTTGCTGTTGGTAAAAAGATATGGTTTATCCTATTACCTCTTGTAATTATCTGGTTTTTTGTAGGAGCAATTAATCAGTCATTTATTTCAAATATTAATAGTACTCAGGTTCTCATTGTCCTGATTATCTCGGGTTCCTTAGGAGGTTTCTTCAGCGGCTTAGCTGCATGGATAGCATGGTGGCGGATAGTAGTAGCCCGTCGTTCAGTTCAATGGGAACAGGCCCTGTTGTGTTCAATTATCGGACTTATTGGTGGGGCTATTGGTTGGGCTATCATAGGAAATACTTTAAATAATCAAGGTGGCAATCTCCGAGAGTATGGACACGTTTTCGGGTTGTTCTTTGGCTTAATTGTGGTAGTTGCAATCCTTGGGTGGCTTAGTCTCAGACCCCCTAGAACCTAGACTAAAAACAGTGTGTACAAAAATTTGATTAGTATAGAAAAACTTTATTTTCATAAATTTTATCTAGTGCTTTGGCTACGCTCATCGTATGGGTACAAACTCGTAGCCAGTAGCAGGGTTTTTACTAGGGCGAACTTCTACTAGTTGAATTGAACTATTGCGATCGCCAGAAGACAAAAATTTAATAACTCCAGAAGCACCATTTGCAGAAAAGTTTGATGCAGAAAGCGCCTGTTGAACACCAGAACGAGTTGGATCGCGCTTAAGTGCAGCTATTAGAGCCTGTGTGGCATCATAGGAAGTGGCGGTGCGCCAATTGACTTTACCTTGCCAAAGCTTTTGAGAACTGGCAGAAAAATCTGATGCGGGATTGCCGTCAATGTGCCAAGCTACTGCTACCACCAAACCAACTCCTGCTTCACCACCATCTGCCAAAATTTTTGGTGCATAAACATCATCTCCCCCTAAGAGGCCTAACCGTTTTTGATTAGCCTGAATAACCAGCAGCACTTTGTCGAGCATCCCAGTGTTTGCTGCTAACATTAGTACCTCTGTTTTCCTTGCCAGGGCCTGTTCTATGCTCTTACGAGCACTAAAACTAGGAGCAGATAAGTCAAACTCTAACTCTTTGTCAACTTGTCCTCTATTGGCTAATACTTCCTCAATAAACTTAGACTTGAGAGACATGCTGTATTTACTTTGGGAATTGAAGAAAACTGCTGCTTTCTGCTTTTTCAGCTTAGTAACCATGTGCTTGGCTAATTCCTTTGCAGCAATGGCATCATTAGGAACAGTGCGAAAAACATAGTGACTGAAGTCTGAAAGTGTAACAGCGGTACTCACAGGAGAAATTGTCACCAGCTTTCCAGCATCGTACTCTTTACCTGCTTCCAAGGTAGAACCGCTAGAAAAGTGACCTATAACACCTAGCACTTCAGGATTGTTGACTAACTCTGAGGCAATTTGCCGAGCTATTTTTGGCTCATCATCATCGTTGGCAACGATCACTTTGAGTCGTGTTCCATTAATACCGCCAGCTTGATTAACTTCATTTTGAGCTTGAGCTACCCCACGTAAGATTTCTAAAGCACCGTTTGCATCGCTACCAATGGGTACTGTTACTGCGATCGTATATACGTTTTGATCGCTCATTATTCGAGCGTTATTCAGATAAATTAAAGTTTCAGGCGCATTTCTATATTCCTGGATTGCTGCCTCGAATTCAATAGCAGCTTCTGCGTATTTACCTGCTGCCATTTCCTCGATTCCTTTCTTTTTTGTAGCCTGGAAATCTTGGTTTTGAATACCTGTTTCCTCTTTTGGTACCAAAATTTTATTCCCAAAACTCAGCCGCTCTTCCACAAAGGTTGAGTTAGGAGTTATTTCAGGCGTTGCTATGGAAGTTGTTTCTGGTGTTGCTATAGGAGTTGTTTCTGGTGTTGTTGTAGGAGTTATTTCAGGTGTTAAAGAAGAATTTTGTAAATTATTTGAATTTGATAAGCTTGTGTTTTCAATTACCTTTACAGATATAGCACTAATGACCATAACTGTTGAAGCAATTACTATCGGATAAAAATGGTTACTAAGTTTTTGCATAATCTATTTCCCAACAAAGTGATTTTAAATTTTCACTTTTCAATAATTTCAAATAAATGAAACAAAATTACCAAGATAAATGCTAATGCTCCAGAAAAAATTGCTAACATAACTATCACTAATAACCCTGCTTGTCCTGCTTGTAAGACCCTCTCAAATGGAATACTACGCGGCAAAAATAAGAAGGTAAGAACTGATGAACCTAGAGCAATTCCCAAAAAAGAATATTTTTCCAATGATGGGCTATTTTTAGCAAAATATCCAAATATGAAACCTGTTGAAATAACCAGCCAGAATGTAGTACCAAGCCACACTGTTCCTAAAATACTGATTAGGAAGATAGCCAACAACCAATTGCCAGTCCCTAGAATTGCTGCCTGACGCAGTAATTGCATATAGTTTAACTGTGAGTCTTTCTCTGGTACCGATGACCCTAGAAATGAACGTTCTTCAAAATGTGGAGTTTCTAAGAACTTCTCGGAAATGCCAGTTGGTTGGGGTTCGTGAATTGGGACTACCCTCACCTGTAACGAGTCTTGCGCTAGTTCGGGTTCTTGAATTGGGACTGCGTTTGGCTGTGAAGAAACTTGCGTCGGCAGAGGTTCGTGAATTGGCACTGCGCCTGGCTGTGAAGAAACTTGCGTTGGCAGAGGTTCTTGAATTGGCACTGCGCTTGGCTGTGAAGAAACTTGCGTTGGCAGAGGTTCGTGAACTGGCACTGCGCCTAGCTGTGAAGAAACTTGCGTTGGTTGGGATGTAATGACTACTTGCCCTGACGGAGTTGCTACCGAGTTAAGTGATGCTAGCGAAAATCTAGCTAGTAGTGGTTCAAGAGCTTGTAAAGCTTCGGTAGCAGACTGATAACGGTCTTTGAAATGGTAGCGAACCATTTTACCAAGGATAGCTGCTAGCTCCTCGCTAACTTGGGCCCAGGGTTGCCAGATTATCTCTCCTGTTTGAGAGTCTTCCTGAAACTGACTTGGATTTAAACCTGTTACTGCTTGGATGCCAATGATCCCTAAAGCATAGATATCGCTGTTGGGGCGAGGGTTGCCTCGCCCTTGTTCCGTTGGCATATAACCTGGTGTACCAACAGCAATAGTGACATTGCTGTTGATCTGACCTGGTGTCAATATCTGAGTCCTAATTTGTTTGACAATGCCAAAGTCAACCAGTACGAGTTTATTGTCTTGGCGTCGTTTAATGATATTGTCAGGCTTGATATCTCGATGGATGACTCCAAAGCTATGAACAAATTGCAGAATGCTTAAGACTTCTTGAAGCATCTGACAAACTTTACTTTCAGACCAACGTTGACCTGGCTGAAGTTCATCGATCAGCGGATAGCCATCAATCCAATCTTGAACTAAGTAAAATTCCTGTTCTTCTTCAAAGTAAGCTAAAAGCCTGGGAATTTGGTCATGTATGCCTAGTCTTTCCAGGGTTTGAGCTTCGGTAAGAAACAGACGGGTAGCATTCGCCATAAAGTGGGAATCACTACTGGCAGGTGTCAGATGTTTGACAACACATACAGGATTGCCAGGTCGGCGTGTATCTTCAGCAATATAAGTCTGACCAAATCCGCCTGTTGCTAAGGTGCGAACTATCAGGTAACGATTATCTAGTAAATCGCCAGGTTTAGGTGCATTCATAATCATTTTGGCAACGTAAACAATTTATCATCAATTGATAGCTACAACTGTTTTGTTCGGCTAGGCAACAGACTCTTTGTTAGCGGGATTGGAGTAAGTTAAAATAACCTGATTTTCAGGGTCTAGACCTATCTTGAGTTGATCCCCATCTTTGAGAAGATGTCCCTCTCGCGAGTCAATTGGTCTATCGTTGATCCAAATACGATTGGTGCTAAGTTTTGTACCGTCACCGTCGTAGATGCGATAGTTTTCTCCTTCCTTGTTTAAAACGGCATGATGCCAGGAAATCACATTCCATCCTGAGCCAGTCAAATCTATATCTGACCAGTCGCGATCGCGCCCTATTCGGTAACTGTCCCCTTGGAGATTCAATTTCAGCACCACACCTTGTGGATTTTTCAGTTCTACATAGGTGGTTTGCAGACTACTCATCAGTGTTGCTGGGCGGTATATGTGGCTGACGCGAGATGGTGTAATAACCTGTAAGGGTGGGCTTTCTACCTCTTGTTCAATTCGAGGTTCTTCTACTGTGTCAGGTGTTGGATATTCTGCGTATTCTGTAGATGCAGCTGCCTTAGAACGACTTTGTTTTCGTAAATTGACAAATAATAGTACTGCCGTAGTACCCGCTAGAAAGCCACCAATAGCTATTAGCCAAGGGGTATAGTCAGTTTTATCCCAGTTGTCTGCAATCTTTTGCTCGCTGTCACGAATCAGCTGATCTATTTCCGAGTGTTGCGGAAAAAGTCCCTTAACCGCTTCAAACTTTGTTTTTGCTCCCTTGTAATCTTGCTTCCAGTATAATTCCAAACCCTCACGGTAAAGGCGATCAATCACGCCTTGTTCGTTTACAGTGCCAGATCGTCTAATGGATTCCTGAATTGCACCTGTAGGTATAGCAAAAGGAACGAAAGCGCCTTTGTCTTTATCTGTACCAGCAAGTGTAATCATGCCAACCACTTCACCTTGATTGTTCAGTACAGGACTACCTGAACTTCCTCCAGCAGCTTGTGCATCAAGTTGGAGAACTGAGGCGTTATTTTGTAGCTTTTTATTTTTATTTGATATTTTACCCTCATTCACCGAAGCTTCAAATATTGACTGCGTTTTTAGCTCAAAACCAAGATCCGCAGCAGTTGGATATCCAATCACTAATACATCATCCAATAACTGAACTTTATCAGAATCTCCTAACTTGAGAACTGGCGCATTTTTGGTTTCAATCTTAATAATTGTAACGTCCTGATTTCCTCCAGCTATACCTAGCTGCTTGGTTTCAAAAGGAAAAGGTTCTTCGCTGTTTGCCAGAAGTACATAGTTATAAAACTGAAAATCCCCATCATTTTCCACCTTCTTGTATATTTGTCTCTGTATGTTTTTCTCATCTACTTTTGGATAATCAGCCTTTATCTTTTCAGCTAATTTATTTGAAATGCCTTCTTTACATTTGTCTTTCCCATCTTTAACCGCTTCTACTACATGTGCGTTAGTTACTATGTAACCATTAGGGTTAACAAAATAGCCCGAACCCACAGCACCATCTGTAAAGGAATAATATTTATTATTGTAATTATATTTACCAAAACAACCAGCGCCAATACGTACGACAGATGGCTTGGAGAACATTCCTAATTTCTGGTTCCAGCTTGGCTGGGAGTTTTGAGCAAAGGCCATTTGAGCTTGAATCAGAGCAGGAGCAATGAAAAAGGCGGCAAGCTTTATACGCATTATGTCTATCCTCTGGATGTGATGGCGAAAAACGCTATGATGCAATCTCAACAGCCGAGTCTAGCTTTACGGGAACAAACACTTTAGTTCTTTGTACTTGTGTAATACAACTGAAATCATCTCAGCTTTATTACATTAAATACTATGAACTTATCCCACTATTCTAAAAATCCCTACTTCTTTGTAAGAAAATGTGCTTGAAAAACTTGATTTTTCGTTTTTATTTATCAATAAGGTTAAGCTTTTTAGCAGAAATTTTATTAGTGGGATAGGTTCATGTAGAAAAAAAGCTAAAATCCTTTAGTAATTACATACACTTAAACTCGGCAACAAGAAACTATAGCTGACACAGACTTTACAGCACCAAAGGATATAAGTTTTGACTATTATGGCTACAGCAGCTTACTTCTCAACTAAAAAGGTAAATAATGGTTTATTTACCTGTAATTTCTCTATTAATTAGCAGCACGATTATACCATGTTCTTTACTTCGCGTTCCAGCCTATCTTGACAAGACCGTATATTTACATAAATTTAGATTTATTCTAACTTGCTTTACTCAACTCGAAAGTGCAGAGTAAGTAGTTCGGCGTAAATAGCCTAAATATTTGTTGTAGTTAGGATAAGTCAGGAGGCAGTAAGAAAAAGAATTTTAGCATATTTTATCTTTGTTTATATAGTTTGATTTTTTTTACCGACTTACTTAGTTTCAAAATCGCATTTTGTCCTTAATCATTTGAGGTCAGAGAATATTACTATATAAAACAATACTTTATGAATCTTAATAATGACTGGAACTACACAGCCGCTTGCAACTATAGCTACTTTTGAAAAACTTGTGTGGGCTTGGCAGGGTTATAAAATTCAGTATACCGTCATGGGTACGGGACGACCTCTGGTATTAGTTCACGGTTTTGGTGCTTCCATTGGACATTGGCGCAAAAATATCCCAGTTTTAGCAAACGCTGGCTACAAAGTTTTTGCCTTGGATCTTTTGGGCTTTGGCGGTTCTGATAAAGCGCCAATTGATTACAGTGTAGAAGTGTGGGTAGAACTGCTGAAAGATTTTTGGGCAACACACATCCAAGAACCTGCCGTGTTTATTGGCAATTCCATCGGCGCATTGTTAAGCTTGATAGTACTAGCAGAACATCCAGAAATTGCTGCTGGTGGTGTTTTAATTAACTCGGCTGGTGGGTTGAGTCATCGTCCCCACGAGCTAAACCCGCCTCTACGCATTGTAATGGCAGCTTTTAACAGAGTAGTGCGATCGCCAATTACAGGTAAATTAGTCTTTAACCGCATCCGCCAAAAAGCCCAAATTCGCCGTACTCTCTACCAAATTTACCGCGATCGCACAGCTGTAACTGATGAATTAGTCGATTTACTTTACAGTCCCGCTTGCGACCCCGGAGCGCAGCAAGTCTTTGCATCTATCCTCACAGCACCCCCTGGCCCGACTCCAGCGGAACTATTGCCCAAAGTCGAACGTCCATTGTTAATCATTTGGGGTGCTGCCGATCCCTGGACACCAATTGCGGGGGCTAAGATTTACGAGGAGGCAAGTCAGAATGGCAAAGAAATCAAAATTGTTCCCATTCCTAACGCTGGTCATTGTCCCCACGATGAAGTTCCAGACATTGTTAACGCCCAGATTATCGATTGGCTAGACCAACTTTGACTAGGATTTGGAGGTGTATGGGGGGGATTATATAGAAGCAAATTTCTCCCTCACACCCTTCTGGATTCAAAGGAGTAGAAATATAGCTAAACAATCTGGGTAAGTAATTCTGAATTTTTTTATTGCACCTTGACAAAATCAAACTCAGGTGGTGTGTAATGGAGCTTGATATGTGTAAGAAAGGGGCAATTCCCTTAAGTGAGCATCCAGATTTTTCTGAGCTAGGCTATGAAGTTATCCGAGAACTAGGACGCAACCATGAAGGAGGACGTGTTACTTACTTGGCTAATGTCTGCAACTCCACTCAGCAGGTAGTGATTAAAGAGTTCAGTTTTGCTAATGCAGGTGTTGACTGGTCAGGTTTGAAAGCCTATGAACGCGAAATTGAAATTTTGCAACGACTTAATCATCCGCGCATTCCGCGCTATGTAGGTTCTTTTGAAACGTCAATAAGTTTTTATCTAGTGCAGGAGTATAAAAACGCTCTATCTTTAGGGTTACGACGCAGTTTTAACCCTAAAGAAATCAAGCAAATAGCTCTATCAATCTTAGAAATTTTGGTTTATCTGCAACAGCTAGTCGATCCAATTATCCATGGCGATATTAAACCAGAAAATATTTTGGTTGATGAGCAACTGAATGCTTACCTGGTTGATTTTGGTTTGGCTCAGATACAGGATACAAAAATGGCTTTCAGTAGCTTGGCAGCAGGCACCCCAGGTTTCATGCCGCCAGAGGAACAGTTGGGGCATTGCATCACCCTGGCTTCAGACTTGTATAGTTTAGGGGCAACACTGATTTGCTTACTCACTGATATCCGTTCTGTTGATATTGGTAAATTAGTGGATGATAATTACCGATTTAACTTCCAGAAATTAGTTCCGCAAATTAATCCGCGTTTTAAGTCATGGTTGATGACAATGGTGGAACCCAACCAGAAATATCGCTATACCAATGCAATTATAGCTTTAGAAGTAGTTAAGCCTATTGAGGTTACGGGTACTGCCACAGCGATAGAAACTTTCATGACTGCCATAAAATTTAGAAAGCAAACTACTATGTTGGTACTAGCCATTATTGGTATGTTTGCAGTGGCGGCAACAACTTTGATACTCTCCCAGCAAGGTGGTGTAGCGCAGCAGTTACAGGAAAGCCAATGTCAAGGTTGTAATCTGTAACCTAATTGTTGACTTCCAGCAACCCAGACGGTGGAGTGATTTCAATCCGACGAGTTTGTAAGTCTACCACGGGTGCGATCGCTTTCACAAAAGGAATCAAAACAGTTTTTTGTCTTTTGTCCTTTGCCATTTGTCCTTGTTCACTAGCCAATGACTGGTGTAACTCCACTTCCAACAAATCATTACCAGCGGGAATCACATCTACCACCACACCTACCAGTTCCCCAGAGGCTTGCATGAAGACTTCCAAACCAATCAAATCGCGGACGTGATATTCATCTTCACCCAACTGTGGGCGATCGCTTTCTGGTACCATCAACTTACAACCGCGCAACTCTTCTGCTTGGTTGCGAGTTTCCACACCAGCTAATTTGATGACATATAGGTTTTTGCCGTCCTGGTAACGTCCTGCCAACAATTCTATGGGTTGCGGTTCTGTCTTACCCGGACACAATAACCAACGTTTTCCCGGCACCTCAAATCTTTCAGGGAAGTCTGATTCAGGATAAACCCGTAATTCCCCAGACAAGCCTTGAGGTGCAACAATTTTACCTATTTCTAGCCATTCATCGGAATTGGTCATTAGTTATTAGTTATTAGTCATTAGTTATTCTCCACGTCTGTTTATCTCCCCCTGCTACCCCTGCTTCCCCTGCTACCCTACTCCGTCACTCAGCACTCACTATGCACTCACTACCGCCCGTTGATAAACTTGTTCAGCCACTTTTGCTAAACGTTGCATCCCAGTAACTATCTCCTCATCGCTACCGGTGAGACTAATGCGTACACATTGGTGCTTGTGCTGCCACTCTTCCTGCAAACCGGGGAAGAAGGTACTACCAGGCACAACAATTACACCAACTTGCTTAAGTTCCTGGTACAACTCCCAATCAGTAATTGGTAGATCCTGTAGCCACAACCAAGCAAAAATTGCGCCTTCACCACGATGGAGAAACCAAGGTAAATTCTTGGGCATTGCCTCATCTAAAGTATTTTCTAGAACAGTGAACTTATTCTGGTAAAAGGGACGAATCACTTGTTCGGCAATTTGTACAAGCGCCCCAGAATTTATAGCACGAGCTGCGATCGCTTGCCCATAGCGTGATGAATGGAGACTAGCATTTGTCTGAAATGACTCTAAAATTTGAATCAGCCTTTCATGCCCAATAGCAATACCAATTCTTTCTCCTGGTAAGCCTGCTTTGGATAAACTCGTACAATGGATGATATTTTCCCCAAATATCAGTGACATATCAGTGAAATTCAAAGCGGGGAAAGGAGGGGCATAAGCTGAATCAATTAAAACTGGCACATCGTAAGGCGCAGCTAGGGCAGCAATTTTTCTCACTTCTTCATCGGTGAGGACATTGCCTGTAGGGTTACAGGGACGAGAGAAGATGACGCAGCCAGTGTCATCTGTAATTGATAGTTGGCTGAAGTCGGGGCGATACTTAAATCGATGGGCAGAGGAATCGATATCTAGAGATGGTTTGTAGGCAATTAAAGCTTCTGGAACCAAACAGATACCACCATAACCGGTGTAGTCAGGACTCAGAGGCAACACAATTTGCTTGAGTTGGCCGCTGCTGGTGTAGCCACCAAAGCAATTGGCAGCGTAAAAATACAGGGTTTGACTGCCGGGAGTGATTAAGATGTTACGCTCAGTTAAGTTTAAACCATAGCGTTTGTTAAAGTCGTTGGCGATCGCTTCAATTAATGGCGCATAACCCTGACTTGAACCGTAACGACAAACTACCTCACCATATTCTGAGCTAGCCAGCAAATCTGCCGTGCAATCTCGCCATAACTGCTCTACTTCTGGCAAAATCAATGGGTTGCCCGCACTCAAATTAATTAATTCCTGCCCCCCATTAGATTGCAACGTTTCGATAATGTCCTTCATAATTGCTCGCACACCAGTTAGGTTGGACATTTGAGCGGCAATTTTTGTCAGGGCAGGGTTCATAAGCAGTGCCAAAGTAGAGGTAACAGAGAGGTTGATACAATTATGAGTTGATTGCAGCAGATTGATATCATTTTCAAGGTCTGCCGCCTGTAACTAATGTACCAATCTCACAATAAAATGCAATTTTATAATTAATTTGCAAAAAATTTCCACAACTACTGTTCGATATAAACTCATTGAGGGTAGGGAGTGGGGAGATGCTCACAAGTGTAGGTTTTTAATCAAGCAATGAGTAATGACTATAAAACTAACGCTCTAATCATCATTTCTTCTACCCCTACACCCTTACACCCCCACACCCTTACACCCTAAAACCAGGGTTTTAGGAACAAAACGTAA
>NZ_JAVRBR020000039.1:0-47911 GCF_034531165.2 Dendronalium sp. ChiSLP03b
CAACAACAGCCGCAGTTTGCACTTCTTCTTGGCTGCTTGGCCTGTGATTGGTATCTGGTTCACCGCTTTGGGTGTCAGCACCATGGCGTTCAACTTGAACGGTTTCAACTTCAACCAGTCTGTGATTGATTCTCAGGGTCGTGTGATTAACACTTGGGCTGATATCATCAACCGCGCTAACCTGGGTATGGAAGTAATGCACGAGCGCAATGCTCACAACTTCCCTCTCGATTTGGCAGCAGGTGATGTTGCTCCTGTGGCTCTTACTGCTCCTGCGATTAACGCTTAATCATAATTCGTTTTAGCTGAAATCGAAAGCGCCCTCTTAGTGAGGGCGCTTTTTGCATGGGGAATTAGAAGGTGTAGGCTGAAAAATGCTTTGGTTTAATGCGATCGCACTTTCTATCCTAATTAAACGTGAGTTCTTATACTTTACGAGTTTCACGCTCAGTAAATATGCTTTTGCCAATAGCAATGTTACTACTGTAATAGCTTGTTTTGTAATGATTTTTACAGAAAATTGACGTGAGTATTTTCCACTTTGGACTTAACTGCTGGCTGTGATGCTTGTAAAGATTGGGGCAAACTCCAGTCTGGACGCAAATCGGCAGCGTTACGTAGATATATATGTTGTATTGGGGTGGAAGCTGGCAAGTAGGCGTGAATTAAAAATCGAATGCAACGTTGTAAACTGCCCTCGACGTGCATTTGCTGCACATCTAACATAGCCACATTATCCCAACCTGGACGCGCTCTAGCGATCGCAGCTGGAAAAATCGCATCCAAATCTCGTGTCACAGAGAAAGTCACACTAATCATCTCCTCTGGCTGGAGTTGATTTCGCCTTTCCAGTTCGTCTAGCAGTTCCGTCACCGCTTCTTGGATTGCTTCTTTGGTATTTTCTGAAACAGTTGTTGCTCCACGAATAGCCCGCATTTGCCACTCCACGACAAAATCCTCCTTAAATTATCAGTTGTCAGTTGTCAGTTGTCAGTTGTCAGTAGCTCTTCGGGTGGGAAAAGGGAAGAACTTTGTTTAGTTCCTTTTCCCTTTGCCCTAGCGAAGCCTTCCCCCGCCTTCCCTACTCACTGCCTCCCAACAACTGACTATTGACCGTTGACTAAGCTGATGTGCTTTTAAGTTGCATAACCTTAGCCTCAGAAAGACGCGGGGAAGAGGTGACGCGGGGATTCAATTTAAATGACGATTAGCTTACTGACTATTTACGGTCGATATAACCACAGTGGTAGACCACTGGTTGACATTTCAAATTCGAGCCAGTCAACACCTGCCGCAAGTCGCGATGAAATCTGACGACTCCCTGGCAGAACACGGCTCAACAAAGGTTTTCGTTCTTCTAGCGTATAACAAGGTGTTTTCTCAGGATCGAGGCCAACTAATTCTGCCGTCCAGCGACGCGCATCTTCTTCTGTTCCCAGGCGGTCTACAACACCCAATTCTAAAGCTTGCTGCCCGGTGAAAATCCGACCATCAGCGAAACTTTTCACAGTGTCTACTGCCAAAGAACGCCCCTCAGCTACTGTTTGCACAAATTGCTGATAACTAGTATCAATCAACTCTTGCAAAATGTTTTGTTCGGGTTCGGTCAGTTCTCGGTCGAAGGCCAAAATGTCTTTGTAAGGGCCAGACTTAATGACTTTAAAAGAAACACCGACTTTTTCCAGCAAGCGTTCTAAGTTATTACCACGCAGAATTACACCAATGCTACCCGTAATTGTACCGGGGTTAGCCATGATGTGTTCGGCTCCCATACCGATGTAGACACCACCAGAAGCTGAAATATTGCCAAAGCTGGCAACGATTTTGGTTTTTTCGCGTAAACGCTTGAGGGCACTGTAGATTTCTTGAGAATCTCCGACTGTGCCTCCAGGACTATCAATGCGTAGTAGTAAAGCTGGAAACTTTTTTTCTTCTACGGTTTTTAGAGCTTCTAACACGCGTTTGCGAGTAGAACTAGCGATCGCACCAGTAATTTCAATCCGGGCAATTTGTTTACGAAACTTGGACTTAAAAGGCCAAACCATGAGCAGCTAAAAAACCTCGTAATAAACTCAATATAAAATGCCCAGCGGTCAAACGTCCTATTTTTCTTTGTTCTGTTGAGAAAAATCAGTAAGCATTGTGCTATTCTGCATTTTAATGAAATTTTTAATTTTTGCGTGTATGTTTATTTGCTACTCTCATTCCAACCACTAATTGAACTCTTGAGGATTGGAAAGTAAACAAAATGCAAAAATATATGTCTATACAAAGGGTGTAGATGTATGCAGGTCAATTTACTACACATTAGTGGCCGGTTGCTAGTAGTCTGGCAACCCAAAATTGTCGGGTGAGGGCAGGCAGAGGGAGCAGGGGAGGCAGGGGAAGCAGGGGAAGTAGGGGGAGTGAAGAAGTAACTAACAATAATCCTGCCCAGCTTATTACCATACAAAGTTCCCTTGGCGTACTACTAGATATCGCTTAATGCATCTCACCTCAGGAGTTACAGCTTTTAATTCCGACTCCACTACGAGCGGCTATAGTCTTGAGCAACAGATATCTATGATTAATAAATACTTATATAATCGATACAATTATAGATAAATTAAAAAATGCTAATCTCTGCCTAGGTTATGGCTGGCAGTATTTTCAACTCACAATCGGGGCGCGAACACCTGACATTGTCTTCTGGTTGCCTATGAATCTATGCGTAAAATTTGACAGCGGTAGTAAGCGTAAGTATCAAACAATGCTCCAACGAAACTACAAGTCAAACTAATTACTAATAAACCGCGAAAGGCAGTTCCACTGCCAAAAATAGCGAGAAAATGCAATATGCGAGTAGCACTCGCCTCAGTTGCCCCTTGTAACCCAGGAAGATGACCCATCAAGGGTAAAAGGAACAATACGCCACCGACTAAGAACATGGGGACGGCAAAACTGAAAACAATCGTGAGCAGCAGGGAACGGAGAAAATTGGTAAACATGCTCATTGAGGGCAGGCTCCGCGAATAGATGAACAATAGCTAAAAAGCTAAACTTCATCTTCTACAATACGAGCGATCGCTCGGTCGCAACCAAGATGTCAAAAATCTTAAGTTTTCATTAAAATAAACCGTTACTTGTTACACAAGATGCATTTAGCTCTAACAAGTTCAAAATTCTATAAAAGCCTTGTCAAATCGGGCTTTGACCCAAAATTTCTTTGTTGCAATGCAGCAAAATATCATCTTAACGCACCTGTATTTTCTGAGAATAGCTTTAAACTAAGTTAATGTTTCACCCAGACTAAAGGCGTGGGAGAGATAAAAGAGTAGGGAGAGCAACCGAGGCCAAAGTAGCAGGGGAAGAAGAACCACTGACAACTAACCTCTTGTACAGACGCGATTAATCGCGTCTCTCCTAACTAATGACTAATAAATTCCGCTATTCTTAATGCAGTTACCGAGTTAGCTAAAGAACATTGAGCGAGACTACATCCAAATCCAGTTTAGGAGCATGGAGTCAGCGGCTGCTGGCAGCCATTTTCCTGGGTGGACAAGTGATAGTTCACCTACTGAAGGGCAAAATCAATTGGCGTAATACTTTAGATCAAATGGCAGCCGTTGGTCCAGATTCCCTGTTCATTGCCCTATTGACGGCTGTTTTTGTCGGTGCAGTATTTACCATTCAGGTAGCGCGAGAGTTTATCAACTTTGGTGCTGGAAATCTTGTCGGCGGAGTGCTAGCGGTAGCATTGACAAGAGAACTGTCTCCCGTGTTGACAGCGGTGGTTTTAGCGGGGCGAGTTGGATCTGCCTTTGCAGCAGAAATTGGTACCATGCGGGTAACCGAACAAATCGACGCTATGTTGATTTTAAGAACCGATCCAATTGACTATCTAGTTATTCCCCGCTTGCTTGCTTGCTGCTTAATGCTGCCCATCTTAACTCTTCTGTCTTTGGTGACAGGGATGGTGGGAGGATTGATAATTGCGACGAATATATATAGTATCTCTGACAGCGTATTTCTAGACTCAGCCCGTAACCTTGTGGGTGTCTGGGATATTGTTAGCGCCATGCTTAAGGCGTGTTGCTTTGGTTTGTTAATCGCCGTAATTGGTTGCAGTTGGGGTTTGACAACCACGGGAGGAGCCAAAGGCGTGGGACAATCGACTACAACTGCTGTTGTTACCGCCTTGCTGATTATATTTATTAGCAACTTCTTTCTTTCATGGTTAATGTTTCAAGGAACAGGCAGCGCACTTCTGCAAGGATTCTAGAAGGGGCGAGTGGTAAAGACAAAGGGGACGCGGGGAATAATTAATGCCTCCTGACTTAAAAGAGCAGAGGGAGCTGGGGAAGCTGGGGGAGAAAGACATTTTCATACCTTGGTAATGAAACTTGTTTCATCGGGACTGCCTTCTGCCTTCTGCTTTCTGCCTCCTAACTTATGACCCCTAACTCCTAAAATAGGAGAGATGTTTACTCACAAAGCAGGATTTGAAACTGTGACTAGTCCATTTGCGCCTAACTTAGCATCAACCGTAGAACTCAAACCTAGTTACAATATCCCTATAGTGTTGGTATTTGCTGCCATTCCATTACTGATTATTCAACCTTGGATAGGAGCAGCAATCTCATTATTTGGGTTATTTCTTTTGTTTCAAACTGTAACGTTGCGTTTGCAATTCACCGCCACAGACTTAGATATTTACAGAGGCGAAAAATTAATTCGCCGCTTTCCCTACCAGGAATGGCAAAACTGGCGTATTTTTGGGAATAGAGTCCCTATCTTGTTTTACTTCAAAGAAATCAAAAGTATTCATTTTTTACCGATTTTGTTTGACCCAAACACCCTGAAAACTTGCCTAGAACAACGTTGCCCGCGTATCTAATGCCCCAGTGCTAAGTAAATAGCACTTAGCATTTAGCACATTCTAGGCAAGTCAGTTGTATATTTCTGAAAGCTATTTATTTGCGTCATAGGAATTGCATTATTATTTATGAATCCCGAGGAATCTCAAACCCCAGAATTGAATGATGAGTGGTTGGAGCCAGTACAAGAACAAAACTCTACAGTTAAAAATCCAGAAAACTCATCTGTCGAGTCAGAAGTGCAAACTTCATCAGTTGAGCCACAACTAGATGACGCAAATTCCCAGCCACCCATATCCAATGCAGAAGAGCCAGATGCCGAGTTTGCTGTGCAGTTAGAAGCGGAAACTGCTGCACTGGGGTCAGAAATAGAATCAAAATCAGACGAGAATTCACTGTACGCACAAGCAGTAAACCGAGTAGCAGAGTTGCAACGCACTGAAGCAGCCCTCAAAGAAGAAATAGCCAACCTGCAAAATTCCTACAAAACTCTTCAGACACAACTGAGTGACACTCAAATTTCACTAGGCAGACTCGTACAAGAATCTTTAGTACAGTTAGAACAACGCAAACAGACGCTACAAATTTCTGTAGAACAGCTAGAACGCCGTCAAGAACGCATTCGTAACGAAATGCGAACCACTTTTGCGGGAACATCCCAAGACTTAGCAATTCGGGTACAAGGTTTTAAAGACTATCTCACAGGTAGCTTACAGGATTTGGCAGCAGCAGCAGAGCAGTTACAACTAGTTCCTCCTGCTGTAACAGAACGAGAAAAACCAGTTGTCAAACCAACCAAGCAAGCTGAACCAGAACCAGCAATACCACAATTTGCCCCACAGCAGTTTCAAGATACAACAAAGCAAGTTCGCCGCTTAATCGACCAATACCGCAATCAACCAGATTATTACGGCCCCGCGTGGCAACTACGCCGTACCTTTGAACCAGTCCACGCCGAACGCGTTGCTAATTGGTTTTTCAGCCAAGGCGGACGCGGCGCTTTGCGGACGATGGGTAGCCGCTTACAGAATATTCTGATTGGTTCAGCAGTAATTTCGATATTACACAAGCTGTATGGCGATCGCGTCCGTACATTGGTTTTAGCTAATACGCCAGAACGTTTAGGTGAATGGCGGCGTGGTTTGCAAGATTGTTTAGGAATAGGTCGTCCAGATTTTGGGCCAGATAGAGGTGTAGTATTATTTGAAGCACCAGAAGCTTTGGCACAAAAAGCAGACCGATTGGTAAAAGCAAATCAACTTCCTTTGATTCTCATTGACGATTCTGAAGAGCAAATCAGTTTAGCATTGCTGCAATTTCCCCTGTGGTTAGCCTTTGCCCCTGACCCCAAAACTGTGAGAAATTATGATAATGATTTTTGATTAGTCATCTGTCATCCGTTATCAGTTAACAGTCAACTATTTATGGCTATTTGGTTAACTTTGTGTGGGGCAATATTACTTGTAGCCTACCTGCTGGGTTCTTTTCCTACAGGCTACATTGCTGTAAAGCAGTTAAAAGGTATTGATATTCGAGAAATTGGTTCTGGCTCAACGGGAGCCACTAATGTGTTAAGAACCTTGGGGAAAGGGCCAGGAGCATTCGTTTTAGTACTTGATTGCTTGAAAGGAGTATTAGCGATCACCCTAGCTTACTGGTTATTTAACTTTGCTTCCAGTCAAAATTTAATCCCCCCAACGGTAGATGTGAAACTGTGGCAACCTTGGATAGTCACTTTAATCGGTTTAGCTGCTATTCTCGGACACAGTAAATCCATTTTTTTAGGCTTTACTGGTGGTAAATCTGTTGCTACCAGTTTAGGAATTTTGTTGGCAATGAGTTGGCAGGTAGGTTTGGCAACAGCCGGTGTGTTTGCTGTTGTAGTGGCGATATCGCGGATTGTATCTTTAAGTTCTATTGCAGGCGCGATCGCAGTTTCCATTTTCATGGTTATTTTCCATTTACCCTTACCCTATGTGCTATTTGGTGTTGTCGGTGGCTTGTATGTGATTTTGCGCCACCGCACTAATATTGAGCGGCTACTTGCAGGTACTGAACCAAAAATTGGCGATAAGTTACCAATAGAACCAGAACAAACTGCATAATATCCGAAATGCTTACATATGGAACTGTAGTTGATTACTAGAGTTCAATGAAAAATTATGTTGGCAAATAGACTACAAAAAACTTTCTTTGCAGCAGCTACAGCGTTATCAATTTTACCTGGGTTGCCACAAGTTGCCCAAGCTCAATCTAGCTCAGATGTGTTTGGAGCGATCGCCTATTCTCGCTCAACAAAAGTTTATGCTTCGGCAACTGGTTTGTCACGCCAAGAAGCTGAACGTGGCGCTCTTTATAATTGTCAACAACAATCTCGCGCCAAAGATTGTTCAGTTCCACTATGGTTTAAAAATGCTTGGGGAGCCTTAGCAGTTGGTTCCAATGGTGCTTATGGTACAGGCTGGGGGTATGATACCAATAACCCAAGAAAGGGTAGAGCGATCGCGGGACGTTATGCTCTACAAACCTGCAAAAATTACGGTGGTGTAAATTGTCGAGTAATTTTCACCAAAGAAGCTAGATACCAAGTAATTGACCACGGCTCAGTATTAGTTCCCGCCAACGAGTAAAGCGTATCTGCGTGACTTTCTTATAGTCAAGGCAACCATAGATAAAAACTGATTCTAGAATAATTTTTGGCGCTGCCAGAAGGCAATGTCAACGACGAGTTTGTGGATAGCTATATATTTAAAACTCATATCCCAACGTTAATAAGACTTTACCCTCTAAATTTGTCATTATTTCTAGACTCAGTTTTCCCAATTTTCCCTGCAATCTTGCTCGATCTATCAGTAGTTTCAAAAGTAAGCTTTAAGTAGACTTTCCAGTTATCTTTTACACGGCATCCAACTATATCTCCAAACTTACTAAAGGTTAACAAATCAATATCAGTATTACCAACGATAATTTTCCAAATCAGCTTTTGCACGCTAAAGCCGAAATTGTAACCGTAAATTTCGGTTATCCCGTGAAAAATAGGTGTGCGAGTTAACGTTAAACAGACAATCATCTTTCTTTTGGTAGTAAAGAGAGTCAGGAAATTTCCTCGCTCTCCTCTGGTGTGGCTTTGAATTGGAAGTTATTTCTTGAGATTAACTAAGAGTAACTTGCGATCGCCTATTTCTATTCTGCTATCAAGAATTAGGTGCAACCAAAGTAAACACCGTAATTTCAGGACGAGCAAACAATCGCAAATGTAGTCCTGTCATACCTAAGCCCCGATTAGTATACAAAAGCATGTTTCCTACTTGATATTTCCCCCAGTAATACTGTTCGCCCCAAGGCGGTAAAACCAGTGGCTTGAAAAAAGGTAAACGCATTTGTCCACCGTGAGAATGTCCCGATAGCTGCAAGTCAAACCGTTCTGTAACAGCACTGGTATTTGCAAAGTCTGGTTCGTGTGCTAATAAAATAGCTCCTCCTTCATTAGGTAACTGCTGCATTACTAAATCCAAACGGTCTTTACCCATCCCCACATCATCTACTCCAGCGATATACAACATTGCGCTGCCCCTTTGTAGCGTGTAAATATTATTAATAAGAAGGTATACACCGCTTTTTGCCAATACTTGGATAATTGCCTTGGTATCGTTATCGTGGTCGTGATTGCCTAATACAGCCACAGTCTGATCTTTGGCTGTAAGTTGAGCTAATGGAAACCCAAGAGAAGCAATTAATCTCGGTGAATGACGAGTGATTAAATCCCCTGTAATTGCTACTAAGTCTGGTTTTTGTTGGTTGACTAAACGGACAACACGCCCTAAACGTTGTGGAGTCATCCATCTATCCCGATGAATATCGCTAATTTGTACAATGCGATAGCCATTAAATTCCGATGAAAGATGCGGTAGGGTCAGTTGTAAAGAATTAACCTCAATCCAATTTGGTTCAATTAACTTGGCGTATATTAGAGTACAACAGCCTAACAGAAAGCACCATCCTAAAAATCGCCTAGCTAACTTCCTGGCTTTGACAAGCCACTTACGATTTCTCAAGGCACAATCTCCTTCGACGTGACCGCCAGATTTTCCGTTATGCTATTTCTTTAAATTTGACGGACAATCATCTTTGGGGTTGAGAAATTAAATAAAGAATTAAAGTAGTTAAAATAGAGAGACGTGATATACTACGTCTCTTACTTACCCTGGTTTTATGGGACTGCCAATTGTTGCAATTATCGGACGGCCTAATGTAGGCAAATCCACCCTGGTTAATCGTCTCGCCGGGGAACAAACGGCGATTGTCCACGATGAACCTGGTGTAACACGCGATCGCACTTACATGCCAGCTTACTGGAGCGATCGCGAGTTTTTAGTAGTAGATACTGGTGGCTTAGTATTTAACGATGATACCGAATTCCTGCCACTGATTCGCCAACAGGCATTAACAGCCCTTACAGAAGCTAGTGCCGCGATTTTTGTAGTAGACGGTCAAACAGGACCCTCATCAGCTGATGAAGAAATCGCTGAATGGTTGCGCCAACAACCTGTACCCGTCTTACTAGCTGTGAATAAATGTGAATCTCCAGAACAAGGTTTAATTCAAGCAGCTGAATTTTGGGAATTAGGATTAGGCGAACCTTTCCCTATCTCCGCAATTCATGGTAGTGGTACGGGAGAAATCCTCGACGAGTTAATTAATCACATTCCTACCGTTGATGAAGTACCGGAAACTAATGAAATCAAAGTCGCAATTATCGGGCGGCCAAATGTTGGTAAATCAAGTTTATTAAACGCTTTCGTAGGCGAGGAAAGGGCGATTGTCAGCCCGATTTCCGGCACAACTCGCGATGCTATTGATACCATCGTGGAGCGAGATGGGCAAACCTACCGTTTAATTGACACTGCCGGGATTCGCAAAAAGAAACATATAGAATACGGCACAGAATTCTTTAGTATTAACCGTGCCTTCAAAGCAATTCGTCGCGCCGATGTGGTTTTATTAGTTTTAGATGCCCTTGATGGAGTCACCGAGCAAGACCAAAAATTAGCTGGGCGGATTATCGAAGAAGGTCGAGCTTGCATCATCGTCGTCAATAAGTGGGATGCTGTCGAAAAAGACTCTTACACGATCTACGACTATGAAAAAAATCTGCAAGCACGGCTAAATTTTACCGACTGGGCAGAAACCATCTTTGTTAGTGCCTTAACAGGACAACGGGTAGAAAAGATTTTAGAATTTGTCAACATAGCAGCTGAGTCACATAAACGCCGCGTCACTACATCAGTAATTAACGAAGTCCTAACAGATGCTGTTAGCTGGCATTCACCGCCAGCCTCACGTGGCGGTCGTCAGGGCAAAATTTATTATGGTACGCAAGTAAGTACGCAACCGCCAACCATCGCTCTATTTGTTAACGAAGCAAAACGCTTCAACGACAACTACCGCCGTTACATTGAAAGACAATTCCGGCAACAATTAGGATTCAAGGGCACTCCCATTCGTTTACTATGGCGCAGTAAAAAAGTCCGAGATATGGAAAGTGGTAGCGTCAATAGAGCAACTCGCGTTAAATAGTGCTGAGTACAGACGCGATTATACTCTTACGAGCGTCTACGCGTCTGTACAAGAGTAAGGAGAAGAAAGTGTGCTAAGCGTTATATTGCAGGGCAACATAATCAAGAGTTAGAAGTGAGAACACAATTTAAATTTGGTAATTGACAAAACTCTGACTCCTTCCTCACTCTCTCCTCCCTAACTTTCTACAACTCAGCACTTAGAAATGGATTTACTGCGATCGCTACCGCTAGGACTATATTTAGAACAACCGCAAACTTGGCTACATAAACTCGATGCACGAGTCAAGATTGCCTGGTTGATGAGCTTTTTGACAAGCTACAGTTTTGCCAATAACCAATGGCGCATACTACTAGTAGTACTGTTAATTCTATTTACCTTAGTTGCCAGAATTCCTCGACGAGTTTGGCAACAGCAAATGGGGTGGCTGTTGACACTCACTTTTTTGGTCTTGATTATTGGAGCAGTTAGTCCTGATGGACTGGGTATAGATTATCAGCCACGTCTACCAGCTAACGAACAAGTCTTAAGCCAGCCATCCAATACAAATAATTCTCAAGTTGTCCAAAAGGAAACAGATAGTAACAAAGGCTACAGCTACATTCTGTTTCACAAAGGGCCAGTCAAAGTAACTCGCCGTTCTTTAGATTTGGCGGTGCGCCTGAGTACGATTTTGTTCACCGTGATCTACAGCACTAATCTGTATTTGCTTACAACCGCACCAGAAGAAATCACTTCTGCCATAGAAAGCTTAATGCAGCCCCTGCAACGGCTGAAAATACCTGTAACCGAAATTACTCTAACTTTAACTTTATCCTTGCGGTTTATTCCCCTAGTTTTAGAAGAAGTGCAAAATTTAGTTCGTTCTGTGATGACAAGGGCAATAAATTGGAAAAAGCTAGGATTAAAAGGAGCAGTCAAAGTTTGGATGATAATCGCAGAGCGACTATTAGAGAATCTGCTATTACGGGCAGAACAAATGGCTAGTGCCATGATGGTTCGCGGTTTTACCAGTCCCAACGAACACCAAGTCAAGTGGCATGAATTACGATTAAAATCTTGGGATTGGCTAGCGATCGCAACTTTAACTATATTTTGGGGAGTGCGGGTAGTTTTCGGAAATCAATCTTGATTGGGGACTGGAGATTGGGGATTGGGGAATAAACACTGACTCTTGCCTATTGCCTTCTGAAAACTCACTATCAGCTATTTTGCTCCGCAAAGCGATAATTATGGCAACATGGAGAGAAGTTAGAGTAAACAGAAGTATGAGAGTCGGCTTTTGGCCTAGTAAATTTTCAAGAGTATATGCCGTTGTCACTGGAAGCCTCAGACAAGAGGATGGAGGCTTTTCCAGGTCACAAATGACAACTGGGTATAAATTACCAAAGCTGAATTCCGATATCTATCGCCAAGCTTCAACTCTAGCCTACCCTTTGGAACCCTCAAACGACGAACGGTTTCTGCTTCGCACTACGCGTCTACTTTGTGCAGTTTCGGTTGCCTAGCTAGCCCTTAAAGCAGGTGACTCTACTGCTTGGCTAAAGAACCCTTTTCTGAAAGAAAAAGCTGGGCAACACGCGAATTATCGCTTCTATTATCGTGTTTTCCTTCCCTACTATTAGCTTCATCTGCCCATTAGGAACTAGATCGAGGTTTTCATCGCCGCTACTGGCCGGCAAAAATTGTTGATCGCACAACTTTGCACAAATATTCTGGCGAAAGGGAGTTATTATCGTCTGAATGTGTGCATTTAACTGCGAAAAGAGATATATACTCCTACCTTGACCACTCAATGAATCCAGAAAACTCAGAGACTTACATAAATCATCCAACTTGGGGTTTGCTTTATCGGATCTGCATGGTTGACGAGAACCAGGATCTGTTTACTACTCTGTATGCCCAACGTTTGTTTTTTTTGGTCGCAAATGATGTCAAAGGTATTAAATTTCAGCCTATAGGACGTACAGAAGCGAGAATGTTGTTGGAAAATCGTTTGCGTACCCTGCGTCGCAGTGGTCAATCTCAGGAGTACGATCAGCTTCAGAGTGTTTTCCAACGCACCTTCCAATGACCAGTTCGATTAGCGAACGTATTGCTAAAATACGCGCCTCCCTGCCGCCTTCAGTACGGTTGATTGCTGTCAGTAAGCAAGTCCCGGCTGAAGTCATTCGTTCTGCTTATGCTGCCGGAATTCGTGATTTCGGTGAAAACCGTATCCAAGAAGCTGCCAGTAAACAAGCCGAGTTGCACGACTTATCGGATATTACCTGGCACTTCATTGGACATTTGCAAAGTAATAAAGCCAAAAAGGCCCTTGAACTATTTCAATGGATTCATTCTGTAGATAATTTGAAGCTGGCACAGCGCTTAAATCAATTAGCACAAGAGTTAGGAGTCCATCCCCAAGTTTGCCTACAAGTGAAAATTCTCCCAGACCCCAACAAGTCAGGTTGGAGTGTGTCAGAACTATTAGGTGATTTACCCGCACTCGATCAGTGTAAAACTTTACAAATTCAAGGTTTGATGACAATTCCGCCTTTAGGATTAAAAGCCACTGAAATATTAAGTGTATTCAAGAGTACATACAACTTGGCTCAAGAAATCCAGTCACAAAATTGTCCTGACATTAAAATGCAGCAGTTGTCAATGGGTATGTCGGGTGACTACCAACTGGCAGTGCAAGCTGGCGCAACGATGGTAAGATTGGGGACTATATTGTTTGGCGATCGCACTTAGCGTACAAGCCCCTTGATGTTGGTTTTGATATTAATCAAACTCTGATTGCATACGGAGGAGCTTGCGAGAATACTAGTGCTTTATATGACTTTTTAATTAGTATTAACAAAAGTGAATACTAATTAAAAAAGCACTAAAGTAGCCTTTTTTTCGGACAATCATTAGGATATAATCTTGACTCATTATTGTATCTAAGTTAATGTACAGGCGTTCCCTAAAGCGTTAGTGCATTATTCATAGCTGTAATAGAGGCTACAAACAGCGATAAAATTACTAAGTTGTCTGCCCTTTGTAGCGATCTGAAGTTGGTTAAATCAACTAATAACCACATCAATAAAGGTAACTTTTACCAGGAGCGTAAACAATGAACAATATATTTTCCAAACTTCGAGACTTTGTAGGTCTAAACGAACAAGTGGAATATGAGTACTATGAGGAAGAACCAGATACAGATAACTACCAAAATTTGTATCAACAAGAAAATCCCCAGCCAGCACCAGCAGAGGCTACTGCTCAGAATCGACGTTGGCGCGAACCCGTGACTACAATGGGTGAAGATGTAGCAGTTGGAACAAAGTCTACAATGGGGAATGTAATCGGTATGCCAGGAGCAATTAACGGGATTTCAGAAGTATTAGTACTAGAACCACGTACATTTGAAGAAATGCCTCAGGCAATTCAAGCATTGCGCGAGCGCAAGTCAGTGGTATTAAATTTAACTATAATGGATCCCGATCAAGCACAAAGGGCAGTAGATTTTGTTGCAGGTGGAACTTACGCACTAGATGGACATCAAGAGCGCATTGGAGAAAGCATCTTTTTGTTTACGCCCAGTTGCGTGCAAGTTAGTACCCAAGGTGGAGTTATTCATGAAGTACCACAACCACCAGCTCGTCCCTCACGTCCTGCCGCAAGTACTCCAACCCAAAACTGGGGTAATGACGCTAATCGGATGGCACAATAAGGTTAAATTAGTCATTAGTCCATAGTCAAGAAGAGCCAATGCGTTGGGCGGCTTTGCCGACTTGTAGCAATTGGCGTTCCAAAGTCCACAGTCTTCGACTATTGGCTATTGGCTATTGACTATTGACTAGTGATTATTAGCTCATGACTATTAGATTTGGTTTAATTGGTGGTGGGGTAATGGGAGAAGCATTATTATCCCGCTTACTCGTGCATGGAATTTATCAACCTTCAGAAGTTATAGTCAGCGAACCTTTATTAGCACGCCAGGGTTTTTTACAGCAGCAATATGATGTGACTGTAACCGCAGATAATAGCTCAGTTTTCGCTCTAGCAAGTGAAGTAGTATTTTTAGCAGTAAAACCGCAGGTGTTTAGTGCCATGGCTCAAGAATTAGCAGGTATTCTGGAGGCAGCATACTCACCTTTAGTAATTTCTATTTTGGCGGGAGTGTCTTTAAATCAGCTAGAAGGAGCATTTCCGCAATTACCAGTTATCAGAGCTATGCCCAATACCCCAGCAACTGTAGGGGCAGGAATTACTGCCATGTGTTTAGGTGCATACACCAACACCAAGCACCAGCAAATAGCGCAGCAAATCTTTTCGGCGGTGGGGGAAGTCGTAGAAGTTTCAGAAACTCTGATGGATGCAGTGACAGGACTGTCTGGTAGTGGTCCCGCTTATGTAGCCTTGATGGTAGAAGCACTCGCCGATGGGGGAGTAGCAGCAGGTTTACCGAGGGGAATTGCCAATCAGCTAGCCTTGCAAACTGTACTAGGAACAGCAAGACTGTTAGAGGAAAGTAAAATCCACCCAGCAGAATTAAAAGATCGCGTTACGAGTCCCGGCGGTACGACAATTGCTGGCGTTGCCCAACTAGAACGAGCAGGATTTCGTTCAGCTTTAATAGAAGCAGTGAGAGCAGCTGCACAGCGTTCTCAAGAACTGGGAAAATGAAGTATTGGCGACTGGCGACTGGGGACTGGGGAATGGGGAAGAATTTCCTAATCCCCAATCCCCAATCCCCATTCTTAACGAAGTTGACAAAAGACTCGTTAATATAGTAAACAGTCTGGTTGCATAATGTGATTGAGTGAATTATCCCGCGCCGTCTCCAGAACTTGACTTAGGGTTGATATTTCCCTTTGATCTGGATCAATTCCAGAAAGATGCGATCGCGTCCCTGAACGCAGGACGCTCTGTTGTTGTATGTGCGCCCACTGGTTCGGGCAAAACATTAGTCGGAGAATACGCTATTTATCGCGCTCTATCGCGAGGGAAACGTGTATTTTACACCACCCCCCTCAAGGCACTGTCGAATCAAAAATTACGCGATTTTCGAGAAAAATTCGGTGTTGACCAAGTGGGACTGTTAACTGGAGATGCCTCCATTAACAGAGATGCACCAATTCTGGTGATGACCACAGAAATTTTTCGGAATATGCTCTATGGCACACCCATCGGGCAAGTCGGTATTTCATTGGTAGACGTAGAAGCAGTGGTACTGGATGAGTGCCACTATATGAACGATCGCCAACGGGGGACAGTTTGGGAAGAATCAATCATCTATTGCCCCCGTGAAGTGCAACTCGTAGCCCTTTCGGCAACAGTTGCCAACAGCGATCAACTCACCGACTGGCTAAATCGCGTTCACGGCCCAACTGACCTGATTTACTCTGATTTTCGCCCAGTACCCTTGGAATTTCACTATTGCAATCCCAAAGGGCTGTTTCCTCTACTGAATGATAGCAAAACTAAAATTAACCCCCGCCTAGCAAACCGGGGGAAAAGGAGACAAGGAGACAGAGGCAAAAATGGTAGACCAGAAGCTCCTGGCCTAAGTTATACCCTAAGCCAGCTACAGCAACGGGATATGCTACCAGCGATTTACTTTATCTTCAGCCGTCGGGGATGTGATAAAGCAGTGGCGGAGGTAGGTGATTTATGGCTGGTAAATAATGACGAATCTCAGATTTTGCGGCGACAAATTGATGACTTTTTAACTCGCAATCCCGAAGCCGGGCGTTCTGGACAAATTGCCCCCCTCTACCGAGGAATTGCTGCCCACCATGCCGGGATTTTACCTGCATGGAAAGTGCTTGTAGAAGAACTGTTTCAGCAAGGGCTGATAAAAGTAGTGTTCGCCACCGAAACACTAGCCGCCGGGATTAATATGCCTGCTCGCACAACAGTAATATCCACCCTTTCCAAGCGTACCGACACCGGACATCGCCTGTTAAACGCTTCCGAATTCCTGCAAATGGCAGGGCGGGCAGGTCGCCGGGGCATGGATAAACAAGGTCATGTGGTGACAGTACAAACCCCATTTGAAGGAGCAAAAGAAGCAGCGTATTTGGCTACGTCTCAACCAGACCCCTTAGTGAGTCAGTTTACGCCCAGCTACGGCATGGTGTTGAACTTACTGCAAACTCACACTTTGGATGAAGCCAAAGAACTTATAGAACGCAGCTTTGGGCAGTACATGGCAACCTTGCATTTAAGACCGGATTACGATGATATTGCCGCAATCAAAGCCGAATTAACCCAACTGCAAGAGCAAATCGCCGCCGTTGATGAAAATGAATTGCTGGTTTATGAAAAATTGCGGCAACGCTTGAAAGTAGAACGCCAGTTGTTGAAAACCTTGCAAGAGCAAGCCCAGGAAGATAAACAAGAACAATTGGTGATGATGTTGAGCTTTGCAGTGGCGGGAACGCTGTTGAGCCTTAAGGGTAAAAACATTACAGCACCTTCACCTGTACCAGCAGTGTTAGTAGGAAAAACAACAGACTCTGGTCAAGCGCCTTATTTAGTATGTTTGGGAAGCGATAACCGTTGGTATGTGGTAACTAGTACAGATGTTACCGATTTGTATGCCGAACTGCCGCGAGTGGAAGTGCCGCCAGAGATATTACCACCGCCAGAAATGCCCCTCAAACCAGGGCAGTCACGCCGTGGTAATGAAGAAACATTTGCGATCGCTCAACGCATCCCTAATCCCGGAGAATCTCTGTATATGCCGCCAGAAGTGGCAGAACAACTCAGTCGAACTGCCGCCGTCCAAGAGCAATTAGAGGCTAATTCTCTATATCAATCAGGTAATGCCGCAGCGATTTATAAACGCAGGGCACGCTGTGTCGAACTAGAAGCCGAACTCGAAGAGTTAGAAGTTCAAGTAGGGCAACAGTCACGACGTTATTGGGAAGAGTTTCTCAACCTCATCACAATTTTGCAACACTTTAGCTGCCTAGATAACCTAGTGCCAACAGAATTAGGACAAGTTGCGGCGGCAATCCGCGGAGAGAATGAATTATGGCTGGGTTTAGCACTTGCTAGTAGTGAATTAGACCACTCAGAACCGCACCATTTAGCAGCAGTCATTGCTGCTTTAGTGACAGAAACACCACGCCCCGACACTAGAGTGAACTTTGAACTCTCCTCCGAAATAGATCGAGCTTGGTCTAGATTACAACCAATTCGCCGTTCAGTATTAAAGGTACAATACCGACATGGTGTAGCCTTGCCTGTAGGTTTGGAAAATCGCTATATCAACTTAATTGCCCTTGTGGAACAGTGGGCGTTAGGAACAGAGTGGACAGAACTATGCGAAAATACCACCTTAGATGAAGGTGATGTGGTGAGAATCTTACGCCGAACTTTAGATTTATTATCCCAGATACCCCACGTGCCCAATTTGCCAGATTCCTTGCAGCGTAATGCCTATCGGGCTATGCAATTAATTGATAGGTTCCCAGTCAATGAGGTGGTTGAATAAACTTGATGGGGGCAGGCTTGATTTATAAAGCTAATTGTCCCTTCATGCGATCGCGCTATTATTAATTCGTAATTCATAGTTAAGAAAGTTAGATTTGTTTGGGTTTCTTAACTATGAATCTTTTATGAGATTGATTTTAGAGAATCGGGCTAAAACAAATATGCTCAAAATTAGAAGTTACAGTGACAATGGTTAAGTACTAGCAAATATTAGTACACCAAGTTGCCAGTACCGCGCAGCTGACGCAAAGAATTTATACAATATGGACAGTCGCAGGCAAATAACTTAATTGCCATATCGCTTTCTTCATCGGTAAAATTTAGCTCTGCAACATTGCTATCAGATGGTTGCGCTGAAATGACCATCGATTTAGCTGGAAGGGGAGCGTTTGCACTTCTCTGTGAATCTTTAATACATACAAAATTCATGTTGCCATGAGGATTACTGATACAGGTACGACCATCGTTTGTGTGTATTAATCGCTGAGTGATAGTACCAGCATGGGCTGGATGTACTACTCCTAGTGTAGAGAGCAGAGAGGTAAAAATTGCAGAACTGGAAATCAAATTTAGAATTAGTTTTTTGTTCATTAGTTTCCCAATTAAACAGGTCTGAATGCTAAGGCTATCCGATTAACTATTACAGGTCAAGTTATGTTTTGTCAGGAATATCAAGATTTATGAGTTATTTTGGATAAATTACGCTTAATTTGCTCAAAAACAGAGTTTAAGCTCCTTTTATCTAGCTTTGCTAAATAAAAAAGTTTCCATTGTTAGACCTCAGTTAGAGAAAATGAAATCCACATGAAATTACTTAAAAAGTATAATCCTTTTGTTATCTATTTCCAGACTTAAATATACAGAATAACACGGTAGTAAAAATTAAGTTATTATGTTATCGTTAACAGCCGCTTGTATTAGCAGAACAGCCACTAAAGCTGATGGGCAAAACGCTGCGTCAATTATATGCAACTAACTGGGAAACTGACTCCCTATCAGAATGGCCACAAAGATGTGTTAGCTTTTCTCAATTAATGCAATAAGCTGAACTATTAGCTTGAGAATTCGATTCCAAAACGGCTCTTAATTACTACCCTCTTCTAGTAGTTACTGCTGAATCTGCTGAATAATAGCTTGTGTTTGTTGATAGCCTTGGGTATTCCCTTGCTGGCTAAACAGTGTTGCAGCTTGCTGAAGATCCGTAACAGCACTCTTGCTATTTCCTAAAGCATATTGAGCAAGTCCGCGATTGCCGTAGGCATCAGCTAGATTAGGATTCAAGCTGATTGCCCGATCAAAGTCTTGAAGTGCTGCCTGGGGATTTCTCTGTTTAAAATAAGCAAGCCCTCGATTGTAGTAACTATCTACAAATTTCGGCTCAATTTTGATTGTCTGGTTAAAGTCGGCGATCGCTTTAGGGATATTTCCCAGTTCTGCATGAACAGTTCCTCTACTGTTGTATGCGTCTGCATGGTTGGGATTGAGTTGCAGTGCTTGGTTAAAATCTGCGATCGCTGCTTGAAAATCTCCTATTTGAGATTTAGCCAAACCTCGCAGACAAAAACCCTCGTAAAACTGGGGATTAAGCTGCACTACTTGGTTAAAATCTGCGATCGCTCCTTTGAAGTTACCTTGCTCCAGCTTTTGCTTACCCTGGTTATAGTATTCTGTAAAATTCATTTGGTTGATACCTGTTCGTGGTGCTTCTGCATAAACAACGGCAGGTATTCCACCCAGGACACTCGTTACTCCCAAAATGGCGATTGTTTCCTTGATATGGTTCATAATTGACACCTTGACACTTGCAGCATGGTGGGACTTGTCCCCATTGTAATAGCAACTTGCATACAGCCAGTCAGAATATAGTTTGCGATCGCAACCAAGTATTTAAACTTGCGATCGCAATAATGAATAATTTCAATTCTGCTTTATTGGCCATAATACAATTCCAAAAAACTCTGTATCTTGAGCATCTCTGCATGAAATTTCCAAATAATTATTTAACCAAAATATAATTTGGAAATCAGGAATTAGTAAATGGAAAATTGTAGAAGTTGAAATCAAAGAGTAAATAATTGTTCATTTAACATTTATCACTCATATTCCACCATCAATACCCTTGTTATGAAACCACCCATCAAAAGCATTACTATAGCTACGTTAGCTTTACTACTTGGCCATTCAGCCACCTCAGCAGTTGCATTAACCCAACAAATCCATCACCCACTTACCATCGCTAAATCGCAACCGTTGACAGATACCTTAATCGTTCCTGGCGAACGAGTCGGCCCGGTGACACGTACAACCACCAAGCAAGATTTAGTCAAGCTGTTTGGTGCATCCCACCTTGTTGATAAAACCATTTCAGGCGCTGAAGGAATAGGTAGTTTTGCCGCTACGCAAGTAAACCTCAATCAGGGGCGATGTCTAACGACAAGCCGCTGTGCGTCTACGCTTTTGGTAGTCTGGAGCGATAAGACTCGTACAAAACCCCTAGATGTGCGTAACCTGGGTTCAGCTTGGAAAACACGTGAAGGTATTGGTGTCGGTACACCATTGAGCGAGTTACGCCAGAAATTAGGCAATTTTAAACTCTTTGGGTTGGCTTGGGACTACGGCGGCACTATTTTGTTGGATAGTAGCCGGTTATCGAAGTATCAAGGCAAACTTATCTTACGTGTAGATACCGCTGCCAATGCTGCCGATAAATATCCTCATGATTACCAAGCAGTATCAGGCGATCGCACTTTTTCTGCCAGCAATCCCCACTGGAAACCTTTGGGAGTTAGGCTTGCGGAAATAATCGTTGTACTGAATCCAGGTCAGTAATGATAAGCTGCTAAACATCTACCCCACCTTGAGTAAAGATTATTCACTCAAAAAGTAGTTGAATGTCCTCCGAGCAGCACCTACAGCATAAACGCCAAGCATTACAAAAACATTATGACCTGCAAGCCCAGAAGCTAAAAAGGTTACGTCACGATTACGCGATCGCGGCAGATACTCTTGTTCGTTTCCAACTAGAAAAACAAATTGAACAGACTGAAGCGGAACTTCATCAATTGGATCGACAGCTTCATGAGTTGGAACTATCTGTTTCTATTGGAAGGCTGTATCGTGCTTTATTAAAATTGGGCTATCGCAAACAGGCGCAGGCATTCCGAAAGTTTATTCAGACTCACTCAATAGCAGCTTTTTTAATCTATAGTTCCTACTAATTATGCATTGGATTTTGATTAGCCTGTAGTGCTGCTAAATTGGGGCGGTCGTTATTGGCGAGATGATGTCAAGCCCCGGTCGATGGAAACCTGCAATTTTTCAGCCAACAACCGGACGTTAGGCTCTTTTAAAATACCAAAGTGATCGCCAGGAATCTCATGGCTCTCCAATTTTCCCGCTACTAACTTAGTCCAGCCCAGTTCCGGCTCAACCCGAACCGACTTCTCGCTAGCTATGAAGAGAGTAATACGACCTAAGTAAACTTGCGGTACATAGTGTTTGGCATACTTTACTACAGTTTTGTAATATGCAGCTTGCCTAACTAAGTGTTCAAGGGTTTTAATTTTGAAAAACTTATGCTTGAGAGCGAACTTACCATAAGTTTTGCTCAACTTCTCCATAACATTTTCTACAAGGTACTTGGGGCCAGTTCGTAAAAGCTGATTTAAGTGAAATAAAAGTCTCTCGGAGCTTGGTATTGCTTTTGTTGTACCTGGTAGAAAAGTATCTAGCAAAACTAGCAAAGCAACTTTTTGACCTTGTGAGATTAATTGCTGAGCCATTTCAAATGCGATGACTCCTCCAAAAGAATGACCGCCCAACAGATAAGGGCCTTCAGGCTGGAGAGTTCTTATTTCTTTGATGTAGTTAAATGCTAGTTCCTCTAATCGATTCAGCTTAACTGGCTTTCCCTGCTCGTCGTCTGACAAGAGTCCATAAACAGGTTGCTCTGAATCTAAATAAGTAATTAAAGGTTGATATACGCCAATACCTTGACATAAAAATAAAGGAGGCTTGGAACCACGGGGTTGAAGTGGTACTAAGTATGACCAAGAGTTCATCAATTCTGATTGGCGAAGAATTACAGCTAGTTGCTCAATAGTTGGATTTTGAAGAAGGGTACTTACGGGCAGATTTTTTTTAAAGACTTTCTCAACCTGAGCAAGTACGCGCACAGCTACCAAAGAGTGTCCGCCTAAACTAAAGAAGTTATCTCTGATGCCAATAGGGTTTACACCTAAAATCTTTTGCCAAATTTTTACTAGTTGCAGTTCCATTTCATCGCGAGGAGCTACAAAAGTTTCTTCTAGTTCTTGTCTGATTTGAGCCGGTTCTGGTAAAGCACGTCGGTCTACCTTGCCATTAGGAGTCATTGGCAAGGCTTCCAAGATGACAAAAGTTGAAGGCATCATATAATCTGGCAGTCTCTGTTTGAGAAAACGACGTACTTCATCAGTTTTGGCTGCCCGATCGCGATCGACAACAATATAAGCTACTAAGTACTTATCTCCAAGAACATCCTCTTTGGCTATGACCACAGACTGCTGCACAGCAGGGTGTTGAGCTAGTACTGCTTCAATTTCGCCCAACTCGATACGGAAGCTACGAATTTTTACTTGCGAATCAAGGCGACCAACGTACTCAATGTTGCCATCACCAAGGTAACGAGCTAAGTCACCAGTCTTATACAATCGCGCTCCTGGCTCTTGGCTAAAAGGGTTAGGAATAAATTTCTCTCTGGTCAAGTCAGGACGTTTGAAGTAGCCGCGGGCCAGTCCAGCACCACCAATATGCAGTTCACCTAAGTCACCAACTCCCACAGGCTGCAAATCTTCATCCAAAATATAAATCTGTGTATTGGCAATGGGGCGACCAATAGGGGCAATCAGATAATTGCTGTCGTGCTGGCATTTCCAGAAAGTCGCATCAATGGAAGCTTCTGTCGGGCCGTAGCAATTATGTAGAACATTGTTCAAGTTCAATTTGCTAAAAAAATCCTCAATGAGTTTGACAGGTAAAGCTTCACCACCACAGGTAATGTGCCTGAGAGTTTGACAATTCTCAATTCCCTTTTGCTCTAGTAATACACGCAGCATGGAAGGTACTAAAGCAATGACGGTAATTTGCTGCTCGGCAATCAGATTAACAAGATAAGTAGGGTCTTGATGTCCACCAGGACGAGCTAAAACCAATTGCGCTCCGAAGCACAACGGCCAGAATATCTGCCACACTGAAGGATCGAAGCTCAGAGAAATAGTCTGTAAAACTTTGTCTGCTTCAGTCAATTCAAAAGTTGTTTGCCGCCATTGAAGTTGGTTGTAAATTCCCCGATGGGGAATCATTACACCCTTGGGCTGTCCTGTAGAACCAGAAGTGTAGATTATGTAAATTAGGTTATCGGATGTTACCTCACAGACCAAATTTGCTGGACTATTTTGGGCTAGCACTTCCCACTCTGAGTCCAAACAAACTATTTGCGCTTTATGAGCGGGTAAGCTGTTTAGCAAGCTTGCTGTGGTTAGAATCACAGGTGTCTGAGTCTCTTGCAAAACAAAGGCTAAACGTTCTGAGGGATATGTGGGATCTAAAGGTACATAAGCGCCTCCAGCTTTAAGAATTGCCAGCAATCCCACTATCATCTCTAAAGAGCGCTCTAAATAAATGCCAACAAGTACCTCAGACCCAACACCTAAGCTGCATAGATGATGCGCTAGCTGATTTGCTCGTTGGTTAAGCTGCCGATAGGTTAGTTGCGTGTTTTCAAATACCACAGCCACAGTATCAGGCGATCGCTCTACCTGAAGCTCAAACATCCGATGAATGCATAGATTCTGGCAATGAACTGTTTGGGCGATATTCGATTCCTGGAGAACTCGATCGCCGATCGGATGAGTTAACGTGTCTAAATGAATACTTTGTTTATATTCTGACTTCACAGCATTTATATTCATTTTGTATATATGATTACTTTATGATTAAATTTTCTTCTTTAAGTTGTTCTTGAGCTAATGCTAATGCTTGATAAGCATTGTTTAATTTTGTTTTATCTACAATCTTGTGAGCGAAATGCTTTAAATAAGCTTCGAGATACCTAATACGTAAGTAGGGTTCGTCATCCTGACTCTGAAGAAAAGGCAGGTCAGATTCAACCATAAAACGAATAGCTAGTAATGGAATAGGGCTACGAAGCGGACGAAAGTTTGGGTTATGCAGACCAGAACTTTGAGTATGCTTGTGAAATTCACCTATCATTAATCCTGACTCAACAAACAATGGTTTCAGTTTTCTTTGAACTGCATCAATTAATTCAAAAGTTTCGTTTTTATGGATATCAGGGAAGATAAGTAAAAAAGCTTTATTGATTAATAATTCTTCATTTTCTGCATCTATCTTTAGGAATATTTTTCGATAGCTTCTAACAATTTCTTCTAATTGCTGTAAATCTAAATTGTTCGCACGAATAACCGCCGTGCGAATGCTGTTTGTTTTGAGAGCATGATTCACATAAGGGCAAACTGGCCCAGTTCTACCTAAATCAGGGTGATGTCTTCCTAAAAAACTTTTAACCCACTCCATGATTTCAATTAAGTAGGGAAGGTCTTGCTGGATTTGTTTGATTTCAATAGGTGTATAGAGTTGCATTATTTTGAAACAAACGCACTAACTGTGTAATTTTCCATTTAAAAATATTCATAGACTCACAAGGAGCATATGAATAACCATCACCAAGTCAATCAAAATATCTTGGCGATTATCTATCTTTGGGTTGATATAGTTTATAAGAGGTAAAATGCTCTGCTATTCTTAATGGAAAAGAATTTTTTGCTAATTTTGGCATGTTTCGGACTACAGCGTTTGACTTTTTGCATTATCAACCCGCTATTATATTTACCAAAAAAATTGTAAAGCTGATATTGAAATACTGATTTGCATTATGAAGTTTTAGTATAGATTTAACATAACTTCATAATGTAATTAAAAATCTAAATATAATTACTTATTTGAATAAAGTATAAATAGAACAATAGAATTTACATTTTGACAAACAATTAATTAAGAAGTCTACACTTTACTCCGATGTCAGTGTCAGTAGTTTGTTGTGGCAAACTCTTTGTTTCAAAAACGACAGACTTATAATTGCAATCACGATGACTTTGGGTATTCTCCTAGTACAGCGGGCACGCAATATACCTACCTTTGGGTTGACGCTACGCTAACACCAGTTGCCTTGTTCGGGAAACCCTCTTTGAAGTTTGCCTGAAGGGAAACTAACGCCACTTTCGCGGCTGTCGGGAAACGCGACGGCACTTCCTACCCTGCGGGAACGCGCTTGAGCGAACAAGTCGGCAAAGCCGACGGCAGTTACTTCAACGGAGGGAACCTCCGCAACCTACTGCCTCCTCCTAGCAACTTATCTTTGCAGCGCTAGTTCACTATTCCAAATTCAGGACTTACGCAAAAACTTTGATTTTTGACTTCTGCACAGCAATGCTAGTTTCTTGGTTTTATCGAAGGAAGGTATTACAACCAGCCTGGATACTCGTAGGGAATTGAAGTATAATAAATTATCTTGTCTATAGATTAGTTTACGTATGAGTTTACGTAACTCTAGGTTTACTTTAGGAACTCTTCAAAGGATTTCCAGCAAAAATCACCTGGCAAGAGTTGATTGCAATCTCAATAATTGAGAGAGAGTGTAATGCTCCCCGTGATTATTCGTGCAGCGAGTTGACAGTGCATGAGCTACTGCTTAAATCCTACCTGTCCCAATCCAGAAAATGTGGCATATAGCCCGAGGTGTCAGTCTTGTGGCTCGCGATTACTGTTGCGCGATCGCTATCGGGTACTCGAACCATTAGGTCAGGGTGGCTTCGGAGCAACCTTCTTAGCTCAGGACGAAGCCTTACCAGGAGAACCTAGTTGCGTGATCAAGCAACTACGTCCCTCAGGAACCGCACCACATGTTTTACAAATGGCGCGAGAACTGTTTGAGCGAGAAGCTAAAACCCTAGGCAAGATTGGCAATCATCCGCAAGTACCAAGGTTACTTGACTATTTTGAAGAGCAAGAACAATTCTACTTAATTCAGGAATACATCAGTGGTGCTACCTTGCAGCAGGAGGTCAAGCTTAACGGTATCTTAACTGAAACCGGAGTCAAACAATTCCTGAGCGAGATTTTGCCATTACTCCAATATATCCACGAGCAAAAGGTGATTCACCGTGATATTAAGCCCGCCAATTTAATTCGCCGCACTCAAGATGCCAGAATGGTACTCATTGACTTTGGTGCCGTCAAAAACCAAGTCAGTCAAGCTGCCACAAACCAATCTGGACATACAGCACTCACTGCATATGCAATTGGGACTCCTGGGTTTGCACCACCAGAGCAAATGGCGATGCGTCCAGTCTATGCCAGTGATATCTACGCTTTGGGAGTGACATGTATTTATCTACTAACTAGCAAAACTCCTAAAGATTTGGATTACAATCCCACAACAGGCGAGATGATGTGGGAGCAATTGGTACATGTGAGCGACCACTTGACTAGTGTGCTGCGGAAAATGTTAGACGTGTCTGTCCGCAATCGCTACCAGTCTGCTACAGATGTACTTAGAGCATTAGAGATAGAACCATATCTAGAAAGTTTGTCCAAAGGCTTATTAGTTAAATCTGATACTAATTATAAAGAGCGAACACACAACCGCCACGAAGATTCTGCTGTTTTATGCAGCAACCCTTCTGCCCCTCCTACTGGTGTTGGAGTGGCACAGGTAGCAGCTGCAATTCGAGCTAGACGAGCCAAAACTGCGGAAGCATCTGGATTAGATGCAGGGGGAATGCGTCAGGGATCTGGAACGGCTAAATCAACATCTTTGCCTAATAGCAACAGTAATGGTTCACAAACTCAACTTTCTAAAGTAGAGCGCAAATTAGATACCCAAGGTTTACTCACAGCCTATCTCAAGGGAAGGCGGGATTTTGCCCTGCACAATTTAAATCTGCTAAACCTGCAAGGTGTTGACTTATCCGAGACAAATTTTCATTCTGCTCAATTGCAAAATACCAATCTCCAGGGAGCTAATCTGCACAATAGCGATTTTGGCAGAGCTAGTCTGACTCGAGCAAATCTCAAAGACGCTAATTTGAGCAAAGCTTACTTTAACCATGCTGATTTAGAAGGGGCAGATCTTAGAGGCGCAGACCTCAGCCATGCTTATCTCAGTAACGCCAATCTTCGCGGAGCTAATCTGTGTGGTGCTAATCTCAGTGGTGCTAAGATTTCTGATGAACAGATGGCACTAGCGAAAACCAATTGGATGACAGTACGCCCCAATGGGAAACGAGGCCTGTTGTGATTTAAGAGTTAAAATCTGGAATTGTAGATGAGGTCAATTCCAAATTTTAAATTTAGAAATCAAAGATTATTTGAATTGCCACATTGCCATCAGAATAACAGCTACTAAAAACTAGCAGTTAAATTTGTTGTGTTAACATTTTGGAATTGATGAGTTGTGGGGCTAGAGGGCTTTCCTAGTATCTTGCTATTTTGGCAATCAATTTATTCTAATCTTGCTTTAGAATTTATTACAAAATTCTTAATAATTGCCATCTGTTAAAAACTTAATACCATACTTTACAATAAACAACAAAGCATCATCATAATTATTTTATTTAGATGTTTCATTATATTTATGACTATCAGGAATATTAGAGGTGAACTTCTATGGATAAAATTTTCAATTTGAACGAACTACAGCCGCTCACTTGTCCATAATGATAGCGGCAACAAAAAAGGCAATTATCCTAATTATGGACTGGGATTAATTATTCATGATGACCGAAATCAGCAAGTCAAATCTGTGGCCTGTAAAAGATTTAGCTATGATGGCTGAGTCGCAAGATCGAGAATTAAAACGGCGATTAAATTTATATGAAGTATTTCTGAAGTTGTATGAGCATCATGGCACGCTTTTAGATGAAATACTTCAGCTAGAAAACCCACTCCAGCCGTCATTAGCTCTGGTGAAGGTACGTTATGCCCTGGGTGTAGTAGATGGTTCTGCTGTGTATGTGATGACTAATTTGGGCGATCGCACAGAAGCTTTACAACAACCGCAACAGATTTGGACAATAGGTCGAGATCGCAGCAGTGGAATCTACATTGGGGATCGATATCTGTCTCGTCGCCACGCTGCGATTCAATATATTGAGAATAAAGGCTTTTACTTAATTGACTTCAAAAGTACCAATGGCTCTTTTGTGAATGGTAAACGCACTCAGCAGCCGATCAAACTAAAAGATGGCGATCGCATCCGGCTAGGCAATATGACTTTTGATTTTTTCTCTAATGATTCTAGCCGCATCCTGCCGACTGTAGCTATGGAGTTACTGATGCAGCTTACGCCTCGATTAGGTGGTACAGAAGAAACACTTGGTATTGTTGGGAAGTTACAAAGACATTGGTCTGAAAACTTAGATAAAAATCTACATGTTTCTCAAGACCACAGTTGTATTCAAAACCTGGTTGATAGTAACGGTAACTTAAATGCCGAGCAACAATCAGAAATTTTAGACCGTTTTTTCAGCAGATCGACACCATCTAATCCTAGCTAGTAAATTTCAAGTCAAAGATTCATATCATGTCCAGTTAAAGACTGCTAGTTAAGACCACAGACAGACTCCAGAGGCAGAGGGGAGGTGGTTTTGGTCTTTTTGCATAGATTCGGGAATTCTAACTAATTAGCCTGACTTGATTTCAAAATAAAATCTGACTCCCGTCTTTTGACTCTTAATCAAGCAAAGATACGATCGATAGTAGTAACTCTGCTGGAATTAAATCCTATGTCGCTAACTGAAGAAATTCTTTCCCAATTACCGGGCGATGTTTTGGGAGGGTTGCGTCGAAGCGATCGCATCCTCACATCTATTAGAGAAAACACTGCACCAATACCAACAGTAGTAAAAGAAAGTCAACAGCCTTTAGAGTCCGTAGACTGGGATGTAATTATCTGCGGTGGCACTTTAGGCATTTTAATTGGTTGCGCCTTAGCAGTGAAGGGACTACGGGTGGCGTTGATGGAACGGGGTATTTTGCGTGGAAGAGAGCAAGAATGGAATATCTCCCGCAAGGAATTAGAAGTATTTTTGGAATTGGACTTACTAACAGAGGCGGAGTTGGAAACAGCGATCGCCACTAAGTATAATCCAGCGCGTGTCAGCTTTCACGGTGGTACAGAAGTTTGGGTAGAGGATGTTTTAAATATTGGCGTAGATCCAGTTTATCTACTAGCTACGTTGAAAACCAAATTTTTAGCTACTGGTGGAAAGTTGTTAGAAAACACACCCTTTACTGAGGCGGTGGTTCATCCAAATGGGGTGATGGTAAACCAATTCACAGCTAGGTTATTAATCGATGCAATGGGACATTTGTCTCCCATCACTCAACAAGCACGCCAAGGAAAAAAACCGGATGCCCTTTGCCTAGTTGTGGGGAGTTGTGCCCAAGGATTTCCGGAAAATAACTCAGGCGATTTGTTGTTATCATTTACATCTTTGCAGAATCAATGCCAGTACTTTTGGGAAGCTTTTCCGGCCAGAGACGGTAGAACCACCTACTTGTTTACCTACATGGATGCATATCCACAACGTCTAAGTTTAGAAGCTTTGTTTGAGGAATATCTGCGCCTCCTACCAGAATATCAGGGTGTGGAATTGAGCCAGCTAAAGTTTCAACGGGCGCTGTTTGGCTTCTTTCCCACTTACCGCCAAAGTCCGTTGAAAACACCTTGGAGTCGCATTCTGCCAGTGGGAGATAGCAGTGGTAGCCAATCTCCTCTGAGTTTCGGTGGTTTTGGTGCAATGGTGCGTCATCTGAAGCGTTTAACATTTGGCATCCACGAAGCACTGCAAACCGATCGATTATCTGCAAAGGCACTGGCACTACTGCAACCTTATCAGCCAAGTCTGACTGTGACTTGGTTGTTTCAAAAGGCGATGAGTGTTGGTGTGAATCAAAAGATTGCTTCAACTCAAATTAACCAATTACTATCTGCGGTATTTCAAGAAATGCAACAGTTGGGTACACCAGTACTCAAGCCATTTTTACAAGATGTGGTACAGTTTTCAGCGCTGACACAAACACTGTTGAAAACAGGTTTCTCCCATCCAGGATTAGTTGTCAAGATAATTCCGCAGGTAGGTTTGGGAAGTTTGCTCGATTGGATGGTGCATTACAGCAATTTAGGTGTATATACTGCCTTGTTTTGGTTCAGTCCAATGCTAGAAACGTGGATTAAGAGTCAGCCTAGCGAACAGCAATATTATTGGCATCGCTTATTTGACTCCTGGAAGTTTGGTTCTGGCTGTGATTATTCGGATGAAACTTGAATAATACCTGTGTGAGGATAACATGATCGAACGGAAATCAGTAGGAATCAAATACTTTGCAGTACTAATTGGCTTATTGCGCGATCGCGAAGGATTTCTCGAAGAAATCCGCCAAGGTGCGAGACTGCCCAATAAAATCATTTCTTTGCTGGTTTGTAGTTCTATCTTTATTGCTATTTATGGCGGAATCATTGGTGCATTTCATAGCTGGATGCAAGCTTTGTCTTCCGCCATTAAACTACCAGCCCTCTATTTAATTACACTGCTGATTTGTTTGCCGACATTGTACTTTGCTAATGTGATTTTCGGTTCAAAGCGCACTTTTGGTCAGCATTTTGCACTAGTACTAACTGCGGTTTCAGTCACCGCCGTACTTTTATTTAGCTTTGCACCAATTACATTATTTTTCTTAATTACCACCAATAATTATCAATTCTTGATTTTATTAAATGTGTTGATATTTGCGATTACAGGCTTTATTGGTGTTTCTGCTTTATATCAAGCAATGAATTTAGTTTTGGAACAAGAGAATGAAGGTAGCAAGACCCGGAAGAAAATTTTACAGTTTTGGCTATTCCTTTATGCTTTCGTGGGCAGTCAGCTAGGGTGGACTCTCAGACCCTTTTTCGGCACACCTGATTCTCCCTTTCAACTGTTTCGAGAAAGAGAAGGCAATTTTTATTTAAGTGTGATTCAATCTATTAGCTATCTCTTGGGATTTCACTCATAAATTATTAGTAAATAATCAAAATTTCAATAATATTGAAGACATATAAAATTGTTATGTTGGAAAAGCCATCTTACAGAATTCAACACTTTGGTGTTTTGATTAGTTTACTCCGCGATCGCCAGGGATTCTTAGAAGAAATCCGTCAGGGAGTGAAATTACAGAATAAAATCAATTCCCTGTTCGTTTCTAGTTCTATTTTCTTTGCCATCTATGGTGCAATTATTGGCGCATCTCACGGTTGGGCACAGTCATTATCTGGGGCTATTAAACTACCAGCATTTTATTTATTAACACTCATCATTTGTTTTCCGACTTTATTCTTCTTTAATGTTCTATTTGGTTCTCGGAGTAGTATCCAACAGCATTTTGTTGTATTGCTCACATCTGTATCAGTAATTAGCGTGCTTTTATTCAGTTTGGCACCAGTCACGCTATTTTTTCTAATCACTACCCCAGATTCCTATCAATTTTTTAAACTGTTGAATGTATTAATTTTTGGCATCACAGGTATCTTTGGTGTTAAATTTCTTTATGAAGGAATGCAGTTACTTTCTCAACAAGATGAAGTTGGCAAAAAAACCCGCACCACTATTTTAAGATCCTGGTTATTGCTTTATGCCTTTGTTGGTATGCAGCTGGGATGGTTTCTCAGACCGTTTTTTGGTGCCCCTGACTCAAAATTTGAGTTGTTTAGGGCAGTGAAGGGTAATTTTTATCTTGATATTGTAGCGGCAATTTCTGAAATATTGGGTTTGCGTTAAGTTGATATTAGACTTTAGATTTGGAATCTTTCAATCCAGAATCTAAAATCTAAAATTTGGTCAACTATTGCAATCCCACCCAAATACTTCCTTCTTCTAAACGAGTGGGAAAGACTGGTAGGGCTTTTTCTTTAGAAACCGCACCTAACACTTTTCCAATACCAGGGGGAAAGATACTCCATTCCTTAACGTTGCCAGTAGCTAGGTCAAAAGCACTGCGGTGAAAAGGACAGATAATTGCTCCATCATCGGTGACTTTGCCCTTCCGCATGGGTAGCCTCAGGTGGGGACAGGAATTCTCTACCGCGTAAATTTGGTTGTTGTGGTTAAGCAGTAAGATAGCGCGTTGTTCGACTTTCACTACTTTGCGCTCATTCAGTGGTAGTTCATCTTGGGGAAGAACTTTAATCCAGTTCATCAATACCTCGCTTGGTTTTTACAGGGCTGGTTGACAAAAGGCCTTGTAAACTTATACCAATTTTCTGTAACAATGAACTTGATAATAGTAGTAAAAATTTACTGTTGCTCTCAACCAAAAATCAGAAGTATAAAATGTATTTCTTCATGGCTGTTCACAAATAATTAACGAGTTACCAAAGCCTGGAAGAACTTGAAAAAGCCTAAAGACGCATCTGAAGATTTTGAATATCAGCGATCGCACCGAAATTTATTCACCAGATTTTTTCCATCCGCAAGACAAATCCTGGTAATTCTGGATTGCCGCTCACTGTTTCGGGATCGTCTAAGATTTCAACTTCTTGGTTGAGGCGATAAATGTAGACTTTTCGGTTTTTGCGATCGATTAACCAACCGAGTAATGCACCATTGGCAATGTATTCCCGCATTTTGTCTTGCAATCCACTGAGGGTATCGCTTTGAGAACGCAACTCGATTGCAAAGTCAGGACAAATCGGTGCAAATGAGGCTTTTTGTTTGTCAGTTAAGGCATTCCAGCGCTCTATTTTTATCCACGAAGCATCAGGCGAGCGAATTGCTCCATTGGGTAGGGTAAAGCCTGTACTGGAGTCAAAAGCCTCGCCTGTCCCATCTTGTTCTGCCCAGCTTCCCAGTTGTACAGCAATCTTGAAGTTGCGGTTACCCGTATCTGAAAAGGCCGGTGGCATAACGATTACCTCCCCACTAGCACTACGCTCGATTCTCAAATCGGGATTGGCTTGACAGAATTCATAGAACTGTTCAGTTGTCATCGATTTGATAGAAGGAAGATTGACCGTCAGCGGGACGCTTTGAGTTTGAATTAATAGCGTTGTCATTCTTTGTCGCTCATTTTGTGAAATGGAGCAAGCACAGGCAGGCTACCTTGAGTTTACACGCTTTAACTTTAGCTATGGAGGCGATCGCACCCTGTCGTTACTAAAACTACGTATTCTAGGAGAGCGATCGCCTATTCGTTGTTAAAATTCATACTAAAAGTTACGTTAGATTTTCTTAATCTAGAATTCGCATAAAATCCAGAATACTACTTGAATAGAGTGTATTACGCTATCTCAAAGTTTAGTTGTAACAGTATATTGTGCTGCAAACGATCTGGAATATCTGAGATTTATATAAAACTTCTAAGCTCGTGGAGTCCAAATGACTGAGAAAACTAATCAAGTACCGAATTTATATGCATTATTAATAGGCATTGATTGTTACATGCCTAATATCCTACCCGATGGCAGTTACTACAAAAGTCTTGGGGGGTGTGTACGAGATATCAATCATATAGAAGCTTTTCTCAAAAATACGCAAAAAGTTCCACAGACCAAGATTTTGAAGCTGACAGCTTCTGTTAATCCCGACAAGCCAGGCCAACAACAGCCTGTGGAACCTTCAGAAAAACTGCCGACTCGCAAAAATATAGTAGATAGTTTTAGAAAATTAGGCGAGATAGCTCCCGAAACAGCACAAATTTACATTCAATATTCCGGGCATGGCGGACGGGCAAAAACAGTATTTCCTGATATCAAAGGTGTTGGTGAAATCGATGAGGGACTAGTACCCACTGATATCGGTACTTCAGAAGGGCAGTATCTCCGCGATTTGGAACTGGCTCAACTTTTGAAAGAGTTGGTAGATAAAAAACTCACTGTCACTCTTGTGCTGGACTGCTGCCATTCAGGTGGTGCAACACGAGGAGATGCAGAAATCCGGGGAATGAATGTGGAGGATGACAAACCCCTACAAGCTACGTTTGAGCCTGTTGCTCCATTAGAAGTTTTGGCTGCAACTTGGCAATCTTTAGGCGGAGGAACTCGCGGACTCAAAGCAAGTGGAGTACCTGAGTCAAGAGATTATGTTCTGTTGGCAGCATGTCGGCAAAACGAATACGCCTATGAGTACGCTTTTAATCGGGAAACTAGAGAACGCAACGGAGCGCTTACCTACTGGTTGCTGGATACACTCAGACAGCAGAATCCTGGGCAAACCTACAAAGATTTGTACGATCGCATCCATGCTCAAATTCACAGTCAGTTTCCTTCGCAAACGCCGATGTTGTTGGGTGAAGGCGATCGCTTGATTTTTGGCACTGAGCGAGTCAAAACCGTATTTGCAGTACCTGTGATGAAGGTAGAGCAGACAGAAATAGGAGAAATGCGAGCTCTACTGGAAGTTGGGCAAGCCAATGGAGTCACTAAAGGGGCAGAGTTTGCCATTTATCCTCGCAGCACAACCGATTTGACCAAGAAGGATAATCGAGTTGCCATTGCTAGAATTATCCAACGCGGAGGCACAGACTCACTGTGTAAACTAGAAGCGATCGCCGGAAAAGAACTGAAAGTTGAACCCGGCGATCTGGCTGTTCAAATTGCGGTTGCAGCAAGTTTGGTGCGTAAAGTCTCCCTACTGACTCAAGAAGGCGAACAAAATCAGAAAGCACTCGCAGCACTCAAAGCAGCTATTCCTGGAAATGGCTGGGTGGAATTGGATGAGACAAGAACTGCTGGTGACAACGGTGAAGGAGTAGACTACTTTGTGGAAATTAATAACAATTGTGAGTTTGAAATCCGTGACAGTGGTGGTGCTATTTTCCAGAATATTAAACCGACTTTAAAGATTGACGATCCGACTGCTCCTGAAAAAATCGTCAAACGCTTAGTTCATCTGGCAAAATACCGAGCTGCCAAAACCATTGATAATGTAGATACAGACTCACCATTGTCAGGGAAGCTAGCTGTTGAATGGATGGGAACCTCTGATACTTACGATCGAGGAGATCCAATTCCTGCACTTTCTCAGTTGCAGAAGTTCAGCGATCGCACTCAGCCTACTGTAAAAATTGGAGATTATATCTTTTTATCTATCCGTAACAACTCCACCGAGACGCTCAATGTTGCCGTGTTGAATTTTGAATCTGACTGGTCAATTCAGCAGATTCATCCGCAAAAAACCACAGAGCTTTTCATTACACTTGAGCCTGGAAAGGAAGAGAAAATTCCCCTTCAACCTGCCCTAGAAGGAGAAGGAAATGAAGTCGAAAACACCGTTAAGGTTTTTGCAACCAAAGATCGGGCAAACTTTCGCTGGCTAGAGTTACCATCTCTAGATGAAGAAATTGTGCAAAAGGGATTTGGAAGGCGATCGCTTAATCCCCTCGAAACCCTGCTAGCAGCAATCGATGGAGAGCAACCAATAACACGTAAATTAACAGTTGCAGCATCTCCAAGTCGTGAGTGGACAACCAAGCAAGTGACGCTGACTATTACAAAATAGCGAAGTTGGGGTTTCCGCACACAATTTTTTCAGTAAAAAACAAGGAATTGCACTCTTTTTTTACAGCTTCACCTATGAAACAATGGCTTTCTGCAATCCTCTTACCTATTGTTCTCCTGCAAGCACCTGTGTTTGCCCAAACAAAGTCTCCATCTGCCGTAAATGAGCAAATACCTATAAAAGAAGTAATAACTCCAACACCAAAGCCCGATCCAGTGCCAAATTTAGTGCCATTGAAAGGAACAGAGCAAATGCGCCTTCAGTTAGTTAATTGTGAAGGATGGCTAGATTGCGCTTTAGCTCGGCTATTGTTACATCCCAGTGCATATATCGATCGACGCGAACTTTGGTTTGATAATTCTACTCAGGTTCCTGTTAGTATTCTCAACACAGCGGTAGTTGTAGAAGGTGACTTTACAGGGTATCAGCTTAATAAACAAGCTATTTCCCTTTCTGAAGATATCAAAATACCTGCCAATCAGATTATCAGCATCCCGCTCATCTTGAAGCGTTCTGTAATACCTCCCGATCGCTATAGTGGAGCAATTTATCTAACGTTGCAAAATCGCAGCGATCGCCTGTCACTCCCAATCAACCTCAGTGCGAGAAGCGGCCCTCTATTGCCACTGATTGTTCTGTTCTTTGGTGTGATTTTGGGCAGACTTTTTAAATATATGCAGGAGCGCGGTGAACCACAAGCAAAAGCACTGGAAGAAGTTTATCGTTTACAAACAGATATTGCAGGTGCAAAACTAGAAGACCAGAATAAACAATTGTTAGCAGATATGGTAAATGAAGTTCGCACGCTCGTAGTCCGCGAACAATTGGATACGGTATCAACTCAAGTGCAAACAATTCGCGATCGCCTCGAAACGTTAATCAAACTGCAAGCGTTAGAGGATCGGCTTAACCAGCAAGCAACTACTTTTCCTACAGATGTTGACGAATATACACTGAAGATTGGTAAAGTCCGACAGTATATTGCTCAAAAAGAAGATGCTAAAGCCAAAGAGCTATTAGAAAAAATTAGTTCAGATTTAGACAGCGTTGGTGCAAGAGCAGGTGGAAACTCTGGAATTGAACCCTACAAAAGATCCCTAGAAGAAATTGTCACAGCAACCAATCGCATCAACCAACCTACTAAAGAAAAGACTACACCAAGTCCTTTAGTAAAATTTCAACAGTTTTTGATTAATCTTTCTGGTGTGTCCGATCGGGTTCGTGCGGAAGCAACTTTCTGGGTAGTGCGTCCGCTTTTATCTCTGATTTTGCTTGTTGGCTTATCAGCTGCGGGTATCAGTTCTCTTTATATAGAAAATGGTACGACCTTTGGTGCTAGACCTTTTGCCGATTATCTAGGATTGATTCTGTGGGGACTCAGTGCTGATGTTGCCAGTCGCAGCTTGAGTAATCTTCCAGGAGCAAAGCAATAAAAGCAGCGATCGCTTGATATTGAACTAAGTCGGTAGGAATAATTAAATGTAAGATGTCATTGCGTTCGCGTAGCGTCTCGTAGAGAGGAGGAACGACGTAGGCAGAGCCTTCTCGCAGAGTAGCAATCGCAAAGACTGGGATTGCTTCGTTCCTCGCAATGACAGAACACACTATATTTATTTGCGCCGATCTACTTATCAGCATCTACTAATAAGTCTATACCAATACTGTTTAGCTTCCTTGTGCAGTTAATGGCTTGAAGGTGCGCTCGCTTGGCAGGAAATATTAAACCAACGATTAAATATATAGAAAAGAGGAACTAAGTAGAAAGGTGCTATCAAGTGAACCCGCACATGTGATATGTTATTTGCTGATCTACTTGGTAACAAAATCACAAGTATATCTTAGCAACCAATAGCCCAAAAATTGATGTACATATTTGTGGGATAGCAATTCCACAGATATATTTTGAGCAAATCATTAATCCAGTACAAACTTAAATGAGTACGGAAGAATCCACAAAGCAGCCTCTTTGGATACAAGATAGAGATACCGTTATCTCTAATGATGCTGATGTTCAGTGGCGATATCAAACACGTCCTGATTACTCTTACACCAACCAATATCTCAAAAAAGAAAGTAAGTATAATCATCCAGAAGGTTCACTCGAAGCGATAGTCCAAAATCTTGTCAGAACTTTTGAGATGGAGGCATCATATAAAACAAATCCCCAACAGTGGGTGTCGATTGTTGCTGAAAAATTTCGCATGACTACCAATGGCGGACTAGCCTACACTGCTGATGATGTAGCAGATGTGGGAACATACAACCTATTTCTAGGTGATACGGAGCATTATAAGTCAACAGCAGAAACCTTTGAATCATCGGCCAAAATCTTTCATGAAGCATTTCCCAATGGATTTCTATGGGAGTTAATAGAAGTTCTATCAGGCCCACCAAACGTAACATTCAAGTGGCGACATTGGGGAACTTTTAGCGGCCCATACAAAGAACATGCACCCACCGGAGAAACTGTAGAAGTGTTCGGAGTCAGTATTGCTCGCGTTAATGACGACTTGAAGATTTTGTCCTTGGAACATTTTTTTGATAACGGGTCGTTTTTAAACAAATTGGCAACAGGCTGTCCTTTCCACGCAAATCAATAATTAGTCAATCTACAATTGACTAATGACCTATGACCCATTTAAATCACTAGTTGGACAACAGCAAGCTATAGAATTACTTACTCAGGCTGTTAGACAAAACCGAGTTGCTCCTGCTTATCTATTTACTGGGCCGGATGGTGTAGGACGAAGTTTAGCGGCAAAGTGCTTTATAGAACTGCTATTTTCTAGTTTTGTAGAGACGCGAATAATTACATCTTTACAAAACCGTTTGCGTCAAGGTAACCACCCTGATGTTTTGTGGGTGCAACCAACGTACCAATACCAAGGACAACGACTGACAGCAGCGGAAGCAGCAGAAAAAAAACTGAAGCGGAAAGCACCGCCTGTAATTCGACTAGAGCAAATTCGCGAAATTACTGAATTTCTTAGCCGTCCCCCTTTGGAAGCACCGAGAAATGTGGTAGTGCTAGAGGAAGCCGAAACAATGGCAGAAGCCGCAGCCAATGCTTTACTGAAAACCTTGGAAGAACCAGGACAAGCAACGCTGATTTTGATTGTCCCTTCGCCTGAGTCTGTGTTGCCAACTTTAGTGTCACGCTGTCAACGCATTCCTTTTTATCGCTTAGATGTACCGTCTCTAACTCAAGTTCTCACCCAAACTGGGCATCAGGAAATTTTGCAGCATCCAGCAGTGTTGAATATAGCAGCTGGCAGTCCTGGAAGTGCGATCGCAGCTTACGAGCAATTACAAGCAATTTCTCCTCAGTTACTCCAAGATTTAACAAAAGCACCTGTATCCTACCGCAATGCTTTGGAGTTAGCTAAGCAAATTGATAAGGATTTAGATACAGAAGCACAACTGTGGTTAGTCGATTATCTTCAGCAGTCATATTGGCAACAGTGGCATCAACCCAGTATTATCAACCAGCTAGAACAAGTTCGTAAATCTCTACTTTGTTACGCCCAACCACGTCTTGTTTGGGAATGCACTTTATTATCTATTCGTCAACAATCTCAGTCCACTTAGGATAACTAATACTGTAGAACCTTCATGCCCAATTACGCCGATGGGTAAGTTGATATTGCCTAAAAAGTTACCAACTAAGAGTAAAATAATAAATCCCAAGGCTACGGCTATATTCTGTTTAACTATACTTTGCGATCGCCTACCCAATGCGATCGCGGCGGCAATTTTCTCTAATTTGTCTGCCATTAGTACTATATCTGCGGTTTCCAAAGCCACATCACTGCCTACTACTCCCATGGCAATGCCTACAGATGCTTGAGCTAAGGCAGGTGCATCGTTGATGCCATCTCCTACCATTGCCACTGTTTGATACTGCTTCTGCAAACTACGAATGACATTAAGCTTATCTTCGGGTAAAAGTTCTGCATAAACTCGACTAATCCCAAGTGACTGGGCGACGGTATCAGCAGTGCGTTGATTGTCACCTGTAATCATCACAATTTCTTCAATTCCCAGCTTTCGCAAGCGGGTAATAGTCGCTACTGCATCTATTCGGTTCGTATCTGCAATTGCGATCGCACCCATCACCTGTTTGGCTTGTGCCACCCAAATAACAGTTTTACCTTCCTGTTCCAGGGATTGAGCCAAGTCCCACAATTCTTCTGGTAACTGGTTAATATACTGCTGTACAAAAGTTGTGTTCCCCACAATGACTTGTTGGTCGTTGACCATCCCAATAATTCCCTGTCCGGGTATGGCTTGCACTTCTACTCCGCGCACCCAGTCTAAATCTCCAGCCGCCTGCACGATCGCCTTACCAATGGGATGTTCTGAAGAAGATTCTAAAGCTGCTGCTGCTTTCAACACATCTGCTTGCGAGTATTCACTAGTAGCAATTACCTGGGATATTTGTAGCTGTCCTGTGGTCAGAGTACCAGTTTTATCAAAGGCGATCGCTCGGACTTTGCCAATTTTCTCTAACTGTGCCCCATTTTTAAACAAAATCCCCTGTCTTGCACCATTGGCAATTCCCGACAGCAGTGTGGGCATAATTGCCGCCATTAACGCACAAGGAGAAGCTACCACTAAAAAAGTTAAGGCGCGATAAATTGTTGTTTCCCAATCCCAACCCCAAATAAACGGCGGCAAAGTTGCCAGCAATATTCCAGCAATCACAATTACTTTTGCATATCCCCGTTCAAAGCGATCAATGAATTGTTGAGAAGGCGGTGCTTCTGTTTGTGCTTGTTCCACCAAACGAATCACACGCTGAATCAAACTACTTTCTGCTGGTTTGTGTACCTGAAGTTTCAGCGCCCCATAACCGTTGAGTGTACCTGCAAATACTTCGTCACCTACCGTCTTTTCTACAGGTAAGGATTCACCTGTAATCGCGGCTTGATTGAGAGTGCTGTAACCCGACACAATAATGCAATCTGTAGGAATTAGCTCTCCGGGTTTAACAACTATCTCATCCCCTACCCTAAGTTGCGAAATGGGAATTACTTCTTCTCCTTCCTGATGCAAAACCCTGGCTGTATCTGGTGTCAAACTCATCAAACTGCGAATACTGCGCTCAGTTCGTCGCATAGCATAGCCTTCCAGCGCACCACTGATAGCAAAGATGAGTATCAAAATTGCCCCATCAATAATTAGATGATATTCCCTGCGCCATAAACCTAAGCTAGCAGCGCCAACAGCTGCCACAATCATCAGTAAATCTACATCTAGTTCCTTTTCTTTGATTAGGGTAGTCAGTCCCTCACGGGCACTTTCGTAGCCACCAATGACATAAGCAGCAGGTAACAGCAGTAATGCCAATTCCAAACAGTTAAGATGCAAAGCGAACCATCCGAGAAATAGCAATAACCCACAAAGCAGGGCTGCTAAGGTATCTGCATGTTCTTTGGTGAACTGCGTAAAACGCTGTGGGTAAAGCATGAGAGTTGAATTAACTAGGATATCTCTCACGCTAAACCTTGACATTAATGTTAATGTCAAGAGTATGGGAGTGAGGAATGAGAACTTACATATTGTTAGTAAGTTGCAATTTTTGTAATCTATGGCACTACATTGAAAGGATAAAAGTTGATGCTAAAGCGAATTTATATTGATAACTTTCGTGACTTGGAAAATTTTGAACTTAATTTTGACTCAATTAACTTGTTTCTCGGTGGTAATGGTTCAGGGAAATCAACTGTTTTTGAATCTTTAAGAAAAATTCAAGAATTTTTAACTATGTATTGTGATGCAGGAGAAGTTTTTCATTCTTCTGACTGCACACGCTGGCAAACTTCACGACTTCAACGTTTTGAATTAGAGATTTCTGGAAATGGTGGCAATTATAAATATGAACTTGCTATTGAGCATCATATTCAACATAATTGTCATGTTAAATATGAGCGTCTCTATTTTAATAATAATCTTTTATTAAAAATTGATAACGGCAAGTGTAAATTGGCTAGAGATGATAATTCATATTTATCTGAATTTCCATTTTCTTCCTCTCATTCCGCAATACTGTTTTTACTAGAAAGTGCCAGTGCAAAGCAGAAGTGGTTCCAGGAACGAATGGAAAGATTAATTATTGTACAAGCTATTCCTAGCTTCATAGAAAATGGTAGTCGAAAAGAAGAAGTACAACTAGACTATAAAATGGAAAATTTTGTTTCTTGGTATCGCTATATTATTCACAGGAAAGATAAAACATCTGAATTAAATAATATTTTTAAAACATTATTTAATAATTTTGTAGATTTTAAATTTGAATACTTAAATGAAGAATTTCTGATTTTAAAATTACAATTTTTAGCATCCGAAGATAAGACAAAAATTATTGATTATCGTTTAAGTGAATTATCTGATGGACAAAAAGCGCTGTTTGCTCTTTATAGTTTGATGTATTTTACTCAATCTGAAGACTATACATTATGTATAGATGAACCGGAAAATTTTTTAGCACTTTCAGAAATTCAGCCTTGGCTAATTCAACTATATGATTTTTGTAGTGAAGGGAAACTACAAGCTTTACTAATTTCTCACCATCCTGAATTAATTAATTATCTTTTAGCATCACCTATAGGTTATTGGTTTGAGCGTCAAAGTAATGCTCCGGTGCGGGTTAAAAAAATTAGTAATGAAGTGGCAAAGAATACTGGATTACCCATTTCAGAACTGATTGCACGGGGATGGCTGTATGAGCCAGCGTAGAGTACAGATTGTGATTCTGTGTGAGGATAGGCAAAAAGAGGTTTTTGCGCGTTATTTTTTGAAAAAGCGAGGCTTTAATGGAACAATTAGACCTTTGCCTTGTCCAGATGGAAGCCAATCCGCAGAACAGTATGTGCGATTGCATTATCCAAAGGAAGTGAAAGCATACCGCAGTAAGGCAATGTACTTATCTATTGGGCTGGTTGTAGTCATTGATGCAAATAAAAAAACAGTGCAGGAAAGGCTGAAGCAATTAGATGATGCACTAATAGAAGATTCACAACAAGTTCGTCAGCCTGATGAAGCTATAGCAATATTCGTACCCAAAAGAAATATTGAAACTTGGATACATTATTTACAGGGAGAGACTGTTGACGAAGAAACAGAATATGCAAAATTCTCCAAAAATGAGGCAGCTTGTAAGCCTTATGTGGAAAACTTAGTAAACCAGTGTTACCAGGGTTTGGATAATAATGCACCCCCATCTCTTCAGGTAGCTTGTGGAGAATTAGAAAGAATTTTGCCGTTGTTGGAGTAAATTATGAATGCTGGTTGCTTAACTATCAAAGAACTTACCAATGCAGTTGGAGGTAGTCTAACTCCTCGTATGGTGCGACATTACCATCAATTAGGACTACTACCGCAACCAGTGCGATCGCCCAGCAACTATCGCCTTTACACGCAAAAAGATGTCATCCGGCTGCAACGGATTGTGGCATTAAAGCAGCAAGGGTTCCAACTCAACCACATCCGCCACATTTTAGAGGTGGAACCAGAAGCAGACGCTACAACCCTGACGGCACAACTTCAGCAGCAATATCGCGCAGTTATGCAGCAAATTTCTCAACTACGGCAAACTGCATCGGCACTCGAAGGATTATTGGGACGCGATCGCCATTGTCAAATTATGCAGGCTGAAGTGCTGGCACAACTCAAGTTATTGGAAGTAGAAACCCAAGCTGGATTGGGGGGACTAGAAAAACTGTGGAGTGGTTTAGATGCACAAGTCCATACACATTCAGAAGCTTTTCAAGAATCGTTACAACACTTGTTACCCGATTTATCTGAACGTTCGGAAATCGAACAACACCTGATTTCTCAGTTGGTTTTGGCTTGCGGTGATGTCAGCTTAGTGTCCTTTGTTAGATTGAGTCGAGATGCGATCGCAGCTAGTCGAGAAGCGCTCAAGTCAGGCTGTGATATTTTTGTAGATATCCCAACAGTTGCCGCTGCTTTAGACCAAACAAGATTAGTTCACTTGGGCTGTCGAGTTACAACGTTGATCGATAATCCCCACGTCACTACTGCCACAGAAGCAGAACAGGAATTTTGGCAACGTCAAGAATGGCAGGAAAAATTACAGCAAGTCACAAAAGGTTCTGTGTTAGTGGTTGGTTATGCTCCCTCGGTACTGTTAGAAGCTTGTACAGCCATTAACAAACAAAAAATTCAGCCTGCGTTAGCGATCGCTATGCCCATTGGCTTTAGCCATGCTCCCGCAGCTAAACGGCGACTAATGCAACAAAATATACCTTACATCACAATTGAAGGCACATTAGGAGGTGGTTTGTTAGCCGCTACTTCCCTGAATGCCCTAGTTGAATCGTTGATTGAAAAGCCAGATTGTCATTGTTATTTGAAAGACAACATATAACCGTTTTAATTCTCATGATAAACTAAGCTAGATCATTTGTTCTCTAGTTGAGATGGCTAGTCTTCCACATCCTATTCAATATCAAGGCAGCAAAAGAAATCTCGCTTCGGATATTCTGAGATTTTTACCCAACAATGTAGAAAGACTGGTAGAGCCATTTTCAGGAACTGCTGCAATCAGTATTGCAGCCTGTGATAAAGGAATTTCTCAAAAATTTTGGATTAATGATCTGAACAAGCCACTGGTTGAATTACTAAAGTTAATTGTAGAAAAACCAGATGAAATTGCAGATGCATATGCAGATATATGGAACCAGCAGCATGATAATTCTGTAGAACACTACTATAAAATCAGAGAAAAATTTAATAGAACTAACGATCCAAAGCTTTTCTTGTACTTGTTGGCTCGATGTGTAAAAGGAGCTGTTCGGTATAACTCTGAAGGATTTTTTAATCAAAGTCCTGATAAGAGGCGAAAGGGAACCCAACCTGCGAAAATGAGGAAAAATATAGAAGGAGTTTCTAAGCTTTTAAAGGATAAATGTAAATTTACATCCTTAGATTATAGGGAACTTTTAACTGAAGTTTATATTAACGATTTTGTCTATCTAGACCCCCCTTATCAAGGGGTATGTGGTGATAGAGATTCAAGATATTATGCTGGGATAAATTTTGATGATTTCGTTTTAGTGCTTAGAGAGTTGAGGCGAAAAGGAGTAGCGTTTGCAATTAGTTATGATGGCAGACGAGGAAACAAAATTTTTGGTAATGAATTACCTCAAGAATTAGGGCTTAAGAAACTTGAAATTGAGGTTGGGCGATCATCTCAAGCAACACTTTTAGGTAGAGAAGAAGTAACTGTGGAGTCTCTGTATTTATCTTCCAATTTAGCAAATAGCTATGCCTCAGATTTAGAAAGTTATATTAGCAAAGCACATAAACAGCTTACTTGTCTGGAACGGTATGGACAATTCTCCACAGCACCCTCTCTTACCCAATGATTTTGTAAAACTTTGCCAATCAGTGACAGCCAAAAGACCAAAAGCTGTCATCGACCATATTTTGCAATATGGCTTTGTGACAACAGAGGAATTGAAGCAGAGATATGGCTACAATCATCCTCCCAGAGCAGCTAGAGATGTCAGAGAACACGGCATTCCTCTCGAAACCTTTCGTGTAACAGGTACTGACGGGAGAAGAATAGCAGCCTATAGATTTGGGGACATCAGCAAGGCAAAATTTTCTAGATTGTCTGGCAGGACAGGTTTGTCAAAGCAAATAAAAGACGAACTTATCAACAGATATGGTTGTAAGTGTTTTATCTACTTAGAGAAAGTTGATAAACGTGAATTACAGATAGACCACCGCGTACCTTTTGAGGTTGACGGAGAACCAGAATTGAATCCAGAAAACTTCACGCTACTTTGTAGTTCTGCCAACCGAGCGAAATCTTGGTCGTGTGAGCATTGCGAAAATTGGAAAACTATAAAAAATAAGTCTATATGCTTATCTTGTTACTGGGCATACCCAGAGAATTACACTCATATCGCAATGCAGCAAGTCAGAAGAATAGACCTTTTATGGCAAGGAGATGAGGTTGAGATTTATGAAAGATTGAAACAACAAGCTGATAGGTTAGACAAAGAAATTTCTGAGTTAATTAAAAAAATCATTGAACGAGAAATCAGGCGGAACGGCGACGGCTAACACTGTATTGGCGTGGACAGACGAAAGCCGTTAGCCATTAGAAAAATTGCGAAGGTAACTTGTTACTATTCGACTTAGTTGTTCTCCTGACTGCCTAAGCAATAGCGAACTGTCATAGTAGCTTATACTGTCTGTGTCGGCATCCAGGTAGTGTACACATCCTCCATAAATCCCTTGTAGCGACGAGTTCCCTTTTTCTTACTGACTTTGACTTTCAGGGTAGTGAGATAAATTCCATCCATGACCTGATGTCCATAACCGAAAACTTGACCAATCTGCCCTGTTTTTTGATGTAGAGCATAATCTCCGATTTTAAGCATGATTTTGACTCCCTAGTATTTGTAGAAGTTAAGCTGCAATCTGAGGTTGGTTGTGAGGTTTAGCTGTAGTTTGAGCCAGCAGATTAGTATAGAGCTGAGTTAATCGAGAGGCTACACTATACCAACTGAAGGCAATTTCTACCCGTTGCCGACCAGCCTCAGCTAATTGGTCGCGCCAAGCTGGATTGGTAAGGATGCGGTCTATAGCAGCAGCAAAAGCTACTTCATCTTTAGGAGGTGCAAGTAAACCTGTGACTTCTGGTACTACAGTAAACTGCAACCCACCCACATCACTAGCCACGACTGGAGTCTTACTAGCCATAGCCTCAATAGCAACTAAACCAAAAGGTTCGTAATGACTGGGTACAACGCACACATCAGCAGCAGCGTAGTAGAAAGGAAGAATAGTATCATCTAAGTGACCCGGAAAGATGGTGCAATCTTTTAGTCCTAGTTCTGCCACAATGCTGGCGATGCGATCGCGTTCAATGCCATCACTCTGACCTGGACGGCTACCACCTCCAATCACTAGTTGCAGGTTAGCTTTACTCCTCAAACTAGACTTAGCAACAGCTCTTACTAAAGTTTCAATCCCCTTACGACGGTCAAAGCGACCAACGTAGAGAACCATTTTGGCATCGGGTGCAATTCCTAAATGTTGGCGTGCAGCAGCTCGTTGGATTTCCCCAAATTTATCAATATCAGTACCACAGGGAATCATTTCAATCTGCCCCTTGCGAGAAACAAGTATCCGCATATGCTTCTGCTCTTGCGGACTGGTTGCTACTACTCGGTCTATAGTCTCCAAACAAGCTTTTTCTACAGCTAATCGCTGGGTAGCAATTACAGGAACATCACTAATACTTCTGTATTTTACGGCTCCTAGAGAATGGTAAGTATGTACTTGAATTAGTGGTTGCTGCTTTTTTAATTCCATCCCCACCCAAGAGGACAACCAATAGTTGGTATGAACTAGGGAATAGCAGTATCCTTGACGTTTTTGGAATCGCTGGAACTCTGCAACGAACTTAGGTAAATAGTCAAACAAGTTATCTCGTCCGATGAATTCAGCTGGCCCAGCTTTTAACCGAATAGTACGACAGTTGGGGCTATGGTGAACAATGGCAGCTTGCTCAGGACTACTGCGGCGAGTGAACATATCTACTTGCCAACCTTGCTGGGCTAGTGCGTAACCCACCTGACGCACATAAACATTTTGTCCCCCAGCTTCTTCTTGGCCGATTTCCACAGCAGGGTCGCCATCAACAGAAATCAGAGCAATGCGATGTTTTTGATTCTGGAACATAGTAGTGCTTTACCTCAAGGCAACTAATCCTGCCTCAGATGCCAGAAATCAAGGCATGATAACCCTCTCCTCGCGTCTAAGAGCAGGTAAATGCAGCGTAAAGTTACCAGCCAAGGACACTGACGAGAACAAGGCATTACTTGTATGAATGCTGCTCGTGCAGTCTCCTCTCAATGCCTACGAAGTTAGCTGACGGGCTAGGACTGAGAGATGTCCTTCTCTTGAAGTGCTGAGTTGTGAGTGCTTAGTTAAATATTTATTAACTCTTCACTATTCACTCTTAACTCCTCACTGTCTGTGAGATACGCCCCAGAGTTGGTTCCTCCGCTCCTTGCTTGCCTTGATACACAAAGGTTTTAAGTCAAACAATGGATTAGGCAGACTGTATTTAGATTTATTTAAACATTACCCTGCAATCACGAATAGGTCAAGAGTGCAAACAAAAAAAGTGTGATCTGGATCACTTCAATCTGTTGCTAATGCTGCATCAAAGCGACTTTTCAACAAGGTAAGACACTGCAATTGCATTAGGCATCAGCGATTAACCCTCTTTTATCATTTTCGGGAGAGAATAATCTAGAATCCTTACAGCATAGGATTTTTACCAAAAATCTTGATTTCAGCCATTGTGTTAGAAAATAAACGCTCAAATGCTCGCTCTATCTACAGTTGAAAAATTGG